>DASUIO010000217.1:0-15061 GCA_036279755.1 Polaromonas sp.
TTTCCACCCGCTACCAACACCGCGACAACTCGCTCTCGCCCATCGTGGACCTGATGGCACGGCAATACACCGCCAAAGCCGGAAATTACCTGGTGTTTCTCAGCAGCTACGACTACCTGCAAAAGCTGGCCACGCTGTTCAGTGCGCGTTACCCGAACATCCCGATGTGGGAGCAGACGCGCCGCATGGACGAGACCGCACGCGACGAGTTTCTGGCGCGCTTCACACTACACGGACAAGGCATAGGCTTTGCCGTGCTGGGCGGCGTTTTTGCCGAAGGCATCGACTTGCCGGGTAAGCGCCTGATCGGTGCCTTTATCGCCACCTTGGGCCTGCCGCAAGTCAACCCGGTGAACGAGCAGATCCGGGCACGCATGGGCGCCAACTTTAGCGCAGGCCAAAGCTATGACTACACCTACCTTTACCCAGGCCTGCAAAAGGTAGTGCAAGCCGCCGGGCGAGTCATTCGCACAACATCGGACCAGGGTGTGATCTACCTGATTGATGACCGGTTTACCCGACCCGAAGTGCACGACCTGCTGCCGCGCTGGTGGCGAGTCAATCGCCTGCGCGTGCAGCGCAACGACTTGGCGCTGGCACGGGGGTAGACGACTAAAAGCCCACGCGCCTATTAATTCATCACGAAGAAGTCTCCAGCTTCGTTCGGACCGAAGTTGAGCCACGCGCCACCCGCAGTGCAGGGATATTATTTACGAAATTCAGGCACCAAATTGCCGATGGACCCAATAAGGGCAGCCACCAGCCGCTACTATTAAGATAGTAATTCAGCCCAACCAAAACCCGGCCCGCAGGCACGCCGAAGGCAGTAGCAACAAGCCGCAGCAGCTTCGCACCCCGGAAATGCAAGACCAGACCGACAATTTCCGACTTGAGCCAAATCACATGAAATGACGATATTGCAGGTTAGAGTGAGCAACTGCATCACGCACAGCGCCCTCACAAAAAGACCTTCATGAAAAGCCTTTACAAATATTTCTTTCGCGGTCTCATCACCATCTTGCCGGTGGCCCTGACGCTGTACCTGTTGTACATCTTTCTGGCCTGGACGGAAACAGCGACGCTGTGGATTTTGCGACCGCTGATTGGCAGTTTTTATGTGCCGGGTATGGGTCTGGTATTTGGCATCTTGAGCATCCTGGCGATTGGCTACCTGGTGTCCAAGCAAAGCGTGCGCAAACTGCTGTCAATTGCCGAGCTTCCGTTTACCAACCTGCCGCTCGTTAAAAGCATTTACTCGTCACTCAAGAGTTTTGCCGACTACTTTTCGCCCGCAGACAAGAAAGGGGAGCAAAGCGTGGTGATACTTCGCATGCCCGGCCATGACATGGAAATTGTGGGCCTCATCACGCGCCGCAACTTTGCCGATTTGCCAGCGGGTTTTTTGTCTGGCGAGCGTGTGGCAGTGTATTTGCCCATGGGCTACATGATTGGTGGCTACACCGTGTTTGTGCCGAGAGATTGGGTACAGCCCATTGACATGTCGGTGGAGGAAGCCATGCGTTCGTCGCTTATCGCCTGGATGGCACGTCCGCCAGCGAACCCAGGCGACAAAGGTGCATGACCTGATCGGCGGTCAGGTGTAACACCGCCGCTCGTTGCCAGATGGCCTAGCGAGCAGGAAATCCTGCTGGATAAAAAAAGACAGAATACATGACCGACGTTGTCAGTCCTGACTTCCGGCTTCAGTGCTGCTTGTTGCTGCTAGCCTAGCGGTTCTGCCGCGGGGCGGGGCCGGGTCCGCGACCTGCAATGTGGCGGAAGGTGATGCGACCCTTACTGAGGTCGTAAGGCGACAGTTCGAGCGACACCTGGTCGCCGGCCAGAATGCGGATATGGTTTTTTCGCATCTTGCCGGAGGTGTAAGCCACGAGTTTGTGACCGTTGTCGAGCGTGACGCGGAAGCGCGAATCGGGCAACACTTCATCCACCAGCCCGTGCATTTCAATTAGTTCTTCTTTGGCCATGATGTAACTCCTTGAGAATTAAAAACCTAGTCTGTGTACGCTGGCCCCGGCGGGGCCAGCCGCTTATCAAGCGCAAGCTGGCAATGAGCGCTCGCGAATCCAGCCGTGTGCGTGTTCGGTGGCGTAATGCATGGCGGCTGCGGCGCTGTCAAAAAGCCCGCTGAAACGCATGACACGGTCATGCGTGCCACTGCCGCGACCCGAGCGGATGGAAACTGAAGCAGCGTAACGGCCTTCGCCCTGATGCTTGGCAAGCGGAGAGACAAGGTATTTGCCCACTGCTATTTTGGTGTGATCAATATTCATAAAAATCTGCGCCAGGTATTTTTCCCGGCTTAATAAAAAAGCGACGTAAACGGCTTGCGAGCAAGCCAACGAGTGTTCGGCCTCTACCCGCCAGACCCTTGAAAGGGCAGGATTGGTTGAGCCATGAGTGGGCACCGTTGGGAGAAGTGCTCGTCAGGAATGTAGGACAGCGCGGAGAGAGTTCGGTGCTGTATGGGCACTGAAACGCTATTGACACGCTGTGAATCCGGGCTCTGAGAAGCGCCGCATTTGTGAAGGAAGCCAAGGGTTAAAAGGGCTTCGATGTAAAAATCTGATGCTTTACCGAATCGCCTATTGTAACCGCCTAAGGAAAACTGCGCCTTTCTGCTCGTTCTACGCTTACCCTGCGGGTGCTGCGGCTTGATGCGGTTCGTGGTGCAGCACCACATCGGTTGTTGGCGTTTTCCTGACACATTTTTCCCAGCCCACTCCAAGGCCAGCCAGCCCAGCGGTTAAACTACTCGATTCGGAAGCGTGGCAGAGCGGTTGAATGCAGCAGTCTTGAAAACTGCCGAGGATGCGAGTCCTCCGTGAGTTCGAATCTCACCGCTTCCGCCAAATATCCAGATTTCATACGGGTTTCATGCCCGATATGATTCATGACCCCCATACGACCCACCTATCGCGAAAGCGCTTGGTGGGTTTGTTTTTCTGAGTTCTCAACGTAAAGCGACTGCCCCCAGGATCGGCGGTTAGCCATGGCGGATTAGGGCTTCTGGCTTTTTCCCTCTTTATCAAGCTGCTGAAGCTGCCGTTTGCGTTTGCTCTTGTTTTTTGATTCCGCCTCGATGGGCCGGTCGCGCAAGGCTTGAGCCTCGCGTGCTTGCGCTCTTGTTTTACGCTTTTTGTTCCGAAAATGCACAAAGATGCGTCCAAACGAAAAGCTGACGGCGGCGCTGGCGACCAAAAAAATGATGCTCGAAGTTTCCATAAATTGCGTCGCTGGTCACTCAGCTAGAAATAGTGACTGAAGGTCGTTCAAAAAATCAAAGCCGCGCTCGGTCGGCTTGACGCTCACAAAATCGCGCTCAATCAGCCCCTTGCGCTCTGCCTCTTCCAGTCCCTGCTGGATGGCGGTGAGGGGTAGCCCCGTCCTATCGGCAAAATCCCGCAGTTTGAAGCCGTCCCTGAGCCGCAAGGCGTTCAGCATGAATTCAAACGGCAAGTCGGTGCGGCTCACTTCGGTGTCCTGCGTAACGGCATCACCGGCCAAGGCCTTTTCCATGTAGAGCTTGGGTTCGCGGTACCGTACCTGGCGAATCACCCGATGGGCGAAGCTGAGCTTGCTGTGCGCACCGGCACCGATTCCCAGGTAATCACCAAACTGCCAGTAATTAAGATTGTGAAAGCAGCGATGCTCCGGCTTGGCGTAGGCCGACACTTCGTAGCGCGCAAGCCCCGCACCCTCAGTCATTTCCGTGATCCTGTCGAGCATCGCGTAGGCGGTGTCTTCCTCGGGAACCACCGGCGGAAATTTCGCGAAGTAGGTGTTGGGCTCGATCGTCAGTTGGTAAATCGAAATATGGGGAGGCTGCAGCGCCAGGGCTTGGCGCATGTCCTGCTCCAGATTTTCCAGCGTCTGGCCGGGCAACGCGTACATGATGTCGAGATTGAAGGTGTCAAAGGCCTGCGCCGCTTCTTCCACCGCCGCCACCGCCTGGGCGCGGTCATGCACGCGGCCAAGGGCTCTAAGCTGGCGGTCGTCAAAACTCTGCACACCGACGGAAAGACGCGTGACTCCCGCGCTGCGAAAAGCCTTGAAGCGGTCTTTTTCGAAGGTGCCGGGGTTGGCTTCCAGCGTGATCTCGCAGTCGGCACTCAGCTTCAGCCGCGCGCGGATATCGCTCAGCAGACGGTCAATGGCTTGCGGCGAAAACAGGCTGGGCGTGCCGCCTCCAATAAAGATACTGTGAACGGTGCGGCCCCAAATCAGCGGCAGTGAAGCCTCCAGATCGGCCACCAGCGCATCGATGTAGCGCTGCTCGGGCATCTCGCCAGAGACTTCATGCGAATTGAAATCGCAATACGGGCATTTTTTCAGGCACCACGGCAAATGCACATAGAGCGACAGCGGCGGCAACGCGGTGAGCTGCAGCGTGCCGCTGCGCATGTAATGCTGAATGTCTTTCTGGGTCATGATTTGCACGGTTAGGGTTTACAGCCAGCGTTCACGCATCAGCGCCATCAGCTGACGAACGGCCTTGCCGCGATGACTGTTGGCATTTTTTACGCTCACTGGCAACTCTGCAAAGGTTTGACCAAACTCGGGAATGAACATCACCGGGTCAAAGCCAAACCCCTTGCTGCCCGCGGGCTCAAAGGCGATTTCACCCGACACCCGCCCGGATGCAATCAAGGGCTCCGGGTCGTCCGCGGAGCGAACCGCGACCAGGGTGCTGACCAATGCCGCGCGGCGTTGGGAGCGTTCGGTGAGACCCGCCATTTGCTCCAGCAGGGCTTTGACGTTGTACTTGTCTCCCTTGGGATAGCCAAACTGCATGGCATAAAACGCCGTGTCCACACCCGGCAGACCGCCGAAAGCGTCGACGCACAAGCCCGCATCGTCGGCCAGTGCAGGCAAGCCGCTGAGCCTGGACGCGTGGCGGGCTTTGGCCAGCGCATTTTCCACAAAGGTGCGAAAAGGCTCTTCGGCTTCAGGAATTCCCAGTTCAGCCTGGCTCAGCAGTTCCAGGCCCAGCGGTGCCAGCATGGCTTGAAGCTCGGCGAGCTTGCCCTGGTTGTTCGATGCAAGTACGATTTTCATGATGACAAGTGGCTATATCCCTTAAAGGACAGACGTAAGCAGCTATTAATTCAATAGTGAATGCTGCTGCAGGGCGACCAGTTCGGTGATGCCTTTTTCGGCCAGAACGAGCAGTGCGTCCATTTCCTTGCGCGAAAAAGCAGCCCCCTCGGCAGTGCCCTGCACTTCTACATAGTGCCCGGCACCGGTCATGACCACATTCATGTCGGTGTCACAAGCCGAGTCTTCGGTGTACTCAAGATCCAGCAAGGCGGTGCCCTGCACCAGGCCGACCGAGATGGCTGCCACATGGTCAAGAATTGGCGACTCCTGGAGCTTGCCGTCGGCCAGCAGCCGGTTGACGGCATCTTGCGCAGCGACAAAGGCACCGGTGATGCTGGCCGTTCGGGTGCCGCCATCGGCCTGAATCACGTCGCAATCGAGGTGAATGGTGCGCTCACCCAATTTTTTCAGGTCAAACACGGAACGCATGGAGCGGCCAATCAGGCGCTGGATTTCCTGGGTGCGGCCGCTCTGCTTGCCGCGGGCGGCTTCGCGGTCGCTACGGGTATGCGTGGCGCGCGGCAGCATGCCGTATTCGGCAGTCACCCAGCCTTCGCCACTGCCTTTTTTGTGGCTTGGAACTTTTTCCTCGACGGAGGCAGTACACAGCACCTTGGTACCGCCGAATTCAATCAGCACCGAACCTTCGGCGTAAGCGGTGTAATGACGGGTGATACGTACCGGACGCAGCGCATCGGCAGCGCGTGCGCCGCCTCTGGAAAAATGACTCATGGTGAATGGCTTTCTGGCGAAAAATGCCGGACGGGTGGGGTAAAAAAGAGCGCTCAGGCCTGCTCAAAAGCAACGAAACAGAAACCCCTGGATTTCAGCCTTTTCTTGCGGCAGATCGGCGTATGGCCTCGTTGATTTCGGCAATTGACCGTTCAATCATCGCCTCGTCAAGATCATCGACCATGGCGTCGAGCCCGCCAGCCTGGATGGTAGAGGCGAACACCCCGTTCATGATGCTATCGGTAGAAACGCCGCAGGTTGCTTCAAATGCATCCGGCGTTTCCCACTCCATGGCCAGAACGGTCACGTTGTCACTGCGCTCGCCCCCAGCGCGCAGTGCATTTTCAACCAGATCAGGCACCGCATCGGAAACGCTCTTGCTGGCCAGTTGCTGGACAATTTCATTGTCACTCAGGCTACCCCACAGGCCGTCGGAGCACAGCAGCAACTTGTCGCCCTGCTGCAAGGTGACAGGACCTGTGATGTCAAAGATGGGCTTGGTCGGCGAACCCAGGCAGGTGAACAGGATATTGCGATTGATGTGACTCGACTTGACGCCCCCCGCGCTCTGCTGTTCAAGATAGGAGTGATCCCGGGTACGTGTCAGCAGTTCGCCATTCCGTACAACATACAGGCGAGAGTCTCCGCAATGCACCCAAGTAGCCCCGGTGTCCTGCAAAATGACGGCCACCAGCGTGGTGCGGGGCGTGTCAAGCATGCCTTTTTCGGTGGCATAGCGAAGAATCTTGTGTTGCGCGGCCAGCACCGCGCTTGACAGGAATTCAGTGGTATCTTGAACGATGGGCCGTGCTTCTTTCTGGTACAACGCAGAAATGGTCTGCAGCGCAAGCTGTGCCGCCACTTCACCTTCGGGATGGCCGCCCATGCCATCGGCCAGCACGAACAGGCCCGATTCACTTGTATAGCAGTAACCCATGCGATCTTCGTTTTTCTCCCGCCCGCCTTTGCGACTCAGCTGAAAAACAGAAAATTTCATTTGTATCGGGTCGCAAAGGCAGTCGCCTTGCGCGCGGTTTTTTTGGTGTCAGACACCATGTTGTCAAACTGCAGGCGTACCTTTTCGGCAACGCTGAGTTTGGTGTAATGACGCTCGCTTTCCCGACTCAGTTCCTTTTGCAGCGCAAAAACCGATTGGGGTCGGGACAGGGGGTCCAGCGACATACACCACTCGACGACTTCAATCAGATTGTCGGAGTAAACGCCCCGCAGGCGAGATAGCGCGAGCGACAGGCGGTCTTTTTCAAGGCGCTGCGGTGCATCGTTGGGCGGGTAGCCCTGCATGGAGGCGTAGATGCAGGCGCCAATCGCGTAAATATCGGTCCAGGGGCCCATCGACGAATCACGCCGGTACATCTCTGGCGCGGCAAAACCGGGGGTGTACATGGGCCGGATGAAGTTGCCCTCTTTACTCAACACCTCGCGCGCCGCGCCAAAGTCAATCATCACGGCCCGGTTGTCGTCGGTGATAAAGATGTTGGCGGGCTTGATGTCGAGGTGCAGCATCTTGTGCTGATGCACGATGCGCAGCCCGCGCAGGATTTCGTCAAAGAGCGAGCGAATGGTCGATTCCCGAAACACCTTCTGTTTTTTCAGCTCACGGGCTGTGATGATGAAGTCCTGCAGGGTCCCGCCTTCCAGGTAGTTCATCACCATGTAGACGGTTTCGTTCTCACGAAAGAAATTCAGCACGCTGACCACTGAACCATGCGAAATCTGGGCAAGCGAGCGGCCCTCCTCAAAAAAACTCTTGAGGCCCAAGCGGTACAACGAGAGCTTTTCAGGTTGCACCTGCGGCAGCAATTCACCCGGCGAGCGGCTGGCCAGCGAAGACGGCAGATACTCCTTGATGGCAACCTGCTGACCTTCGTTGTCGACGGCCAAGTAAACTACACCAAACCCGCCGGCCGAAAGCTTTCGCACAACACGATAGCCACCAATCGCGGTATCGGGCGGCAGTGACGCTGGCTTGACCTTTGACATAAATTTGGGGTGAGGTGCGGCGACAATGTCACCACGTCTTGTTCTCTCTAGTAAAGCGTATCTAAAAATGTCAGTTTACAGCATGACGGGTTATGCGACCGTGCAATCCAGCATGGCGCAGTCTGCCCCGGAAACAGAGGCACGCCAGGATGCCAGTTCCCGGTTGGGCGTAGAAATACGTTCCGTGAACAGTCGCTTTCTTGACCTGGCCTTCCGTCTGCCCGATGAATTGCGGCAGGCCGAACCGGCCCTGCGTGAATTACTGACCGGCAAGCTCAAGCGCGGCAAGGTAGAGGTGCGGGTATCGCTTGAAAGCACATCGACGAGTAACCTGCGCGCCCCTTCGTCAGCAACGCTGCAGCGCCTGGGCTCTCTGGAAGACAGCATCAAGTCGTGGTTGCCTCAGGCCGCTGCGCTCAGCGTGGCTGACATCATCAGAATCGCGACCAATGAAGACAAAAAACCGCACGACTACAGTGAAGAGCTGCTCAAGCTGGCAAAACAGGCCCTGAAGGAGTTGATGTCTGCCCGCGAGCGGGAGGGTGCCCGGCTGGCAACCATGTTGCTTGACCGTACAGCGCAGCTGCGCGCACTGACGGCGCTGGCAGTCCCCATGGTTCCCAAGCTGGTTGAGCAGCAACAGGCGCGTTTTCTCGAGCGCTGGAAAGAGGCCATGGCCTTGGGAGGCAGCACAGCGCTGCCTGAAATGGCCCAGGATCGGGCACTGACCGAGGCCACCGCCTTTGCTATCCGGATTGATGTGGCCGAGGAGATCACCCGCCTGTCGTCACACCTTGATGAAATAGACCGCTTACTTTCCAGCGGCGGTGAACTGGGCAAGCGCCTCGACTTCCTGATTCAGGAACTGCACCGAGAAGCCAATACATTGGGCTCCAAATCGGCCTCGCTGGAGCTCACACGCATTTCTGTGGACATGAAAGTGCTGATCGAGCAGATCCGCGAGCAGGTCCAGAACATCGAGTAGCATCCTGTTAACTATCAAATTTATAGCAATAAACCACCAACACGCATGGAATATCCCGGAAATCTATTTGTTGTAGCGGCGCCCAGCGGCGCTGGCAAATCCAGCCTGGTGAAGGCCCTGATGCAGCTGGATTCACGTATTCAGCCCGCCGTGTCACACACCACCCGGCCGCCGCGCGGACAGGAAAGGCATGGCAGGGAGTATTTTTTCCTGTCTCCCGAAGAGTTCGACGGCATGGTGCTGCGCGATGCTTTTCTGGAATGGGCGCATGTCCATGGGCACCGCTACGGCACGTCGCGGCAGGCCATTGAGGAGCGGGTCGCGCACGGCGCCGATGTGATTCTTGAAATTGATTTTCAAGGCGCCATCAACATCAAGCGGATTTTTGCGAATGCCGTCCTGATTTTCATACTCCCCCCAAGTTGGGAGGAGTTACGCGCCCGCCTGCAGCGGCGCGGCGAAGACACCGAGGAAGTCATCGAATTACGACTGAAGAATGCGGCCATCGAGATGGCACAAGCCCGGGAATTCGACTTCGTTATAATCAATGAAGTGTTTGAGCGGGCAGTTTTCGACCTGAAAACCATTGTCCATGCCCAGCGGCTCAAGTTTTCGGCCCAGCGACGCGCCCGGGCCGAGACTTTCAAGGCCCTTCATATTCCTTAAGTTACCGATCACACCGAAAGAATCACCATGGCCCGCATTACCGTCGAAGATTGCCTCGAAAAAATCCCGAACCGCTTTCAGCTGGTTTTGGCTGCCACATACCGGGCCCGCATGCTCAGCCAAGGACATGCCGCCAAGATCGAAAGCAAAAACAAACCCGGCGTTACCGCACTGCGTGAAATTGCTGCGGGAAAAATCGGCCTGGAAATGCTAAAAAAAGTACCCGGCTGATCCTGCCAACTCTGTTGAAAAAGCACCGTAACCCGGTGCTTTTTTCGTTTTAGGCGCTTCAAAGTCCATTTTCCCCCCGAATAATTCCTGCCGCGATACATTTGAGGTATGAGCGCAACGCTTTTACCCGTCGTTTCCAGCAAGTCAAGCCCCGCCGCCGCCAACGCTGCAGCGGCGAGTTTTGCTGCGCTGACGGCCAAACTCGACTACATGAGTGCAACGGACATCGAGAATGTCCGCAAAGCCTACCGCTTCGCCGACGAAGCCCATCTGGGCCAGCTGCGAAACAGCGGCGAACCCTACATCATCCACCCGATCGCGGTCGCACAACAGTGCGCGGAATGGAAACTTGACGCGCAGGCGCTAATGGCTGCCCTGTTACACGATGCAATTGAAGATTGCGGCGTGACCAAAGCAGACCTGATTGAGCGTTTTAGCGCGCCTGTGGCCGAACTGGTTGATGGCCTGACCAAGCTGGAAAAGCTGGAATTCAATACCCGGGAGGAGAATCAGGCCGAATCCTTCCGGAAAATGCTGCTGGCGATGGCGCGCGATGTCCGTGTCATTCTGGTCAAACTGGCTGATCGCACCCACAACATGCGCACGCTGGGCGATGCACCGCGCACCAAGTGGACCCGCATCTCACGCGAAACCCTGGATATCTATGCCCCCATTGCGCACCGCCTGGGCCTGAACACCACATACCGGGAACTGCAGGATCTGTCGTTCCAGTATTTGCATCCGTGGCGTTACGCAACTTTGAGCAAGGCCTTGCTGCGCGCACGGGGCCGCAGGCGAGATGTGATCAAGCGGGTGCAGTCAGAAGTCGAGTCCGCGTTTGTCAACAGCCACATCCCGGTTCATATTCATGGGCGCGAAAAGACGCTGTACTCCATCTACTGCAAGATGAACGAAAAGCACCTGTCTTTTGCCCAGGTCAACGATCTCTATGGCTTTCGGATCATTGTGCCGAACCTGACAGCCTGTTATACCGCCATGGGCGTTTTGCACCAGTTGTACAAGCCCTTGCCCGGAAAGTTCAAGGACTATATTGCGATTCCGAAGATCAATGGCTATCAGTCGCTGCACACCACATTGGTCGGTCCATTCGGAACCATTATCGAGTTTCAGATGCGCACCGAAGCCATGCATGTGGTGGCCGAATCAGGTGTGGCCGCTCACTGGCTCTACAAAGCAAAAAGTCCGGATAGCGATGCATCACAGCGACTGGGAACGCAATGGCTGCAGTCGCTGCTGGATATCCAGCAGGAGACGCGCGATGCGGCCGAGTTTTGGGACCACGTCAAGATCGACCTGTTTCCCGAAGCGGTTTACGTGCTCACCCCGAAAAGCCAGATCATGGCGATGCCGCGTGGCGCTACCCTGGTGGACTTTGCCTACGCCATTCACAGCGATGTCGGACATCGTACTGTAGCGGCCAAAGTCAATGGCGAGCAGGTTCCCCTGCGTTCCGAACTGCATAACGGTGATGTGGTCGAGATCATTACAACGTCCACCTCCAATCCCAATCCGGGCTGGCTGGGTTTTGTTCGCACCGGCAAAGCACGTTCCAAAATACGTCAATACCTCAAAACCATGGCACTGACAGAATCGCAGGCTTTGGGCGAAAAAATGCTCGCCCAGGCGCTGCGGGCCGAAGGCATAGACCGAGAGCGCCTGGCCGAGGACGACGAGGCGAATCATACAAAGTGGGAAAAAATCCTGCGCTTTACCGGTAACCGCTCGCGCGCTGATTTGCTGACTGACATCGGGCTGGGTAAGCGTATTGCCAGCATGGTCGCCAAGCGAATTGTGACCATACTCGCCGAGACCGGTGAAAAACCAGACGTCCTTCTCATGAGCCGTGAACGCTATACCCCCCACGAGTCGGTATCGCAGGGCGCGCTGGTGCTCGATGGCAGTGAAGGCACCTCTGTGCAGTTTGCGACCTGTTGCCGCCCGATTCCAGGCGATGGTATCGTGGGTTATTTAGGCCAGGGAGAAGGCCTTTTCGTGCACACCGACGACTGCGCCGTGGCCAAGCGCCTTCAGCAACGCGACAGCGAGCGCTTCATTGCGGTCGATTGGGCGGACGAGCCGGTTCGTACTTTCGAGACCCACCTTCTGGTGACGGTTTCCAATGGCAAAGGCGTGCTGGCACGCGTAGCTGCCGCGCTAGCCAGCGCCGAAGCTGACATCACCCACGTGGAAATGGAGAACGAAGTGGCGCAGGATGCCACAGACCTGCGCTTTGGAGTGGCTGTGCGCGATCGCATTCACCTGGCATCGGTGCTGCGCAGCGTCAAACGCACCCCTTCCGTGCTGCGGGTGCAACGCGCCAAATCGGCGGGGTGAATGGCCCCCACGCTTGTTGCTTCGCGTACTGCGCTGCACCCGAGGGGCTATGCTTGGCTTATAGCGGCCCGGCTCGGCCATCATGCTTTTTCACGGTACACGCTGAATTGACGTGTCGGGTGCGGGGTATTCCACTTTCAGCACCTCAAGCACCTGCAGGCCCTGGGGCGTGACGAGATTGACCTCATCACCCACCCGTGACTTGAGCAGTGCTCTCGCCACGGGAGATATCCAGCTAATTTGCCCCAAGGCGCTGTTGGCTTCATCAATGCCCAGAATAGTAACGGTGCGCTCCCCGCCACCATCGTCGGCATAGGTCACGGTCGCGCCAAAAAATACCTGGTCACTGCCGTGGTGGATGGATGGGTTGCTGATTGCAGCGATTTCCAGCCTTTGCGTCAAAAACCGGATGCGTCGGTCAATCTCGCGCAGGCGTTTTTTACCGTAGATGTAGTCGCCGTTTTCGGATCGGTCACCATTACTGGCAGCCCAGTAAACAAATTCCACCACTTTGGGGCGCTCGCTGTCAATCAAATCAAGCAATTCGCAGCGCAGGCCTTCGTACCCCTCGGGGGTGATGTAATTCTTGCCGCCCGCCGTCAGAGGTGCAAACACCGGCTCGTCGTCATCAGAGTCGGTTTCTTTGGTAAAAGCTTTGTTCATGCATTTGTCAGGATAGCATCCGGGGCGCCCGACCGTGATACAAAAGACCGGCGCACAAACGAAAAAGCCTGCAACTTTCGTTGCAGGCTTTCGTTTTTGGTGCGGCTGGCAGGAATTGAACCCACGACCCCTTGGTTCGTAGCCAAGTACTCTATCCAACTGAGCTACAGCCGCCAAGCTTCGAATTATAGCGCATTTCAATGGCGTGGAATACGGAAGCTGAACCAACGGCTGCCCTATTATTCTGGGCGCTCACGCGCTTGATACAGATCAAGTCTGTCGGCGGACACATTCCCTAAACTGAGCCATGCAACTCCAGTTCCTCGGCGCGACCGACACCGTCACCGGTTCCAAATACTTGGTGAAGCAGGGAAAATCCAACGTCCTCGTGGATTGCGGACTATTCCAGGGTTACAAGCAGCTGCGCCTGCGCAACTGGTCGCCGCTGCCGATTGATCCTGCACTCATCGATGCGGTCATCCTCACCCATGCGCACATCGACCACAGCGGCTACCTGCCACTACTGGCCCGGCAAGGCTTCAAAGGCAAGGTGTATTGCAGCCCGGCGACCTATGACCTGTGCAGCATCCTGTTGCCCGATTGCGGCTACCTGCTCGAAGAGGAAGCCGAATACCTGAACCGGCACAAGATGTCCAAGCACTCGCCGGCTTTGCCGCTCTATACCCGAGACGATGCCCAGCGCTGCCTGAAGCTGTTCGAGCCCGTCAGTTACCGCAAGGAGTGGCAGCCTGCCGAAGGCCTGAAAGCCACACTGACGCCTTCCGGCCACATGCCGGGCGCGACCTTCGTTCGACTGGACAATGGCTCGCGCTCGATTCTGTTTTCCGGGGATATCGGACGGCCCAATGACTTCGTGGTGGCGGCACCCTCGCCCATGGACGGTGCGGACTACCTGGTGGTCGAATCCACCTATGGCGACCGGCTGCACAAGAACACCGACCCGCTGCTGGAACTGGCCGGCGTGATCAACCGCACGGCGGCGCGCGGTGGCGTGGTCATTATTCCTGCCTTCGCCGTTGGGCGTGCGCAAAGCCTGCTGTACTGCATCCACCTGCTCAAGTCGCAGGGCGTCATCAAGGACCTGCCGGTCTACCTGAACAGTCCGATGGCGGCCAGCGCTACGCATGTCTATGAGCGGCATCGCGCTGAGTTGAGGCTGACAGCGGTGCAATGCCGGGCCATGATGCACACGGCGCAGATCGTGCACACGCCCGAGGAGTCGCGCCTGCTCAACGCACGGCGCGGCCCTATGGTCATCATCTCCGCCAGCGGCATGGCCACCGGCGGGCGCGTGGTCCACCACCTCAAGGCGTTCGCGCCGGACAAGCGCAACACCATCTTGTTCGCCGGCTTCCAGGCTGGCGGCACACGCGGCGCAACCATCGCCGGGGGCGCATCGACGGTGCGCATCTTCGGGGAGGATGTGCCCATCCGCGCCGAGGTGGCGATGCTCGACAGCCTGTCGGCCCATGCGGACGCCGCAGAAATTATCAGCTGGCTGCGCGGCTTCAAATCAGCACCACGCAAGACCTTCATCACGCATGGTGAACCAGCCGCAGCCGATGCGATGCGGCTGCGTATCGAGCGCGAACTGCACTGGCCTTGCCACATGCCCTACTATCTCGAATCGGTCGCCTTGGAGTAAGCCTCAGCCCATCCCAACACCGACACACGCCGAGCCAGACCTGGCCGCACAGCGCGGGCAGCCGTCCAACTCCATCAGCAGGACCGTAAAGCTTCCGCAAACCAGTAGGCCGCGGGGCAAAACACATACTTCGGCCCGATGATGTCAAAACGGCGCTGCAAATCGGGCGAAACTGGAATCACTCGCTTTTTCCGGGATGAATCCCACCGTGCCAGGCCGGTCTTGGTTCTTCCTTGATCCGGGTCAAGAGCGCCGGGCCGGACCCCAAAGATAATCCAACGTGATCAACAATGAAGGCGATCCCGGCGATGAGCTCCTCTCCCACGCGCAACGTTCCCCTGGCGCCCGCATCAGCGGTAAAGCCCATCGGGTCCAAAGCAATCAAGGTCGCCTGTTCCAACTGCAGCCTGCGCGAATTGTGCCTGCCGGTGGGGCTGAAACCCGAGGAGTTGGTCCGCATGGAAGAGGTGGTGGCTACCCGGCGCAAGGTCAGGCGCGGCACACTGCTGTTTTGCAACGGCGAGGTCTTCGGCTCAGTGTTTGCGATCCACACCGGCGTCTTCAAGACCTGCGTCACGGCGGAGGACGGGCGCGATCAGGTCACGGGCTTCCAGATGCCCGGCGAGATCATCGGACTGGACGGT
>DASUIO010000218.1:0-4765 GCA_036279755.1 Polaromonas sp.
TTAAGTGTCACGCTGAGCCAGCCGTCAGTGCCTGAGTACCAGCCAGCCAAACGCACCCATCGAAATCGCCATGTACAGCAGCCCCGGTGTAGCCGCTGCCAGCCAGGGTTGCCAGTTGCGCAGGGTGCCGATGTAGCCAAACACGTTGTTGAGCAGGAAAAAACTGATGCCGATTATGACACCGGCAAACACATAGCCCATGGTGCCGCCAGAACGGAAATGCAGGTAGGCAAAAGGCAGGGCCAGCATCACCATGACGAGGCAGCTGAGCGGGTAAAAAACCTTTCTCCAGAATTCAATTTCATAGCGCTGGGCGGTCTGCTTGTTGGCTTCCAGATGGCGGATGTAGTTGAAGAGGTCGATGGTGGCCATGCGATCAGGCTTGAGCAGCGCCACCGACACCATCTCTGCGCTCATCCCGGTAGGCCAGCGAAAGCTCTCCAGGGTCGCCCGGGTGACCCTCGCCGTTTCCTGGACCTTGCTGGCGCCGGCGGTCTTTGCGGGGGTATCAAATTCTGCGCGGCTGGCCTGCTTCAGTAGCCAGGCATCGCCCTCGGAAAATGTCGCTACAGGCGCCTGGGTGGTCGAAACAATCAAGCCTTTGTTGTTAAATTCGAAAATTTGAACACCTTGCATTTCATTGTGAGGCGATAGCGCCTTAACGTTGACCACATAGGTGTTGTTGGCCTGTTTTTCTTTCAGCCATGCGCCGGTCTGGCCGATGGTGATCTTGCCCTGGTAGCGCGCCCTGAGTAATTGCGCGGCTCGCTCGCTGACGGGCGCCACATAGTCTCCCATGGCGAAACTGAACACCGTGAAAAATGCGCCCAGTGCCAGCAGCAGCTTGAGCGCCCGCCAGGGGCCCAAGCCGCTGGTGCGCAAAATAGTGTATTCAGAGCTCTGGGCCAGCCGGGCCATGACAAAAATGGTGCCGATCAGTACCGAAATGGGCATCAGCTCGTACAGATGATTGGGAACCAGCAGCGTCACATACAGCAGCGCGTGTTTGATCTGGTAAGTGTCGGCAGCGCCACCGAGGCCATTGTTTTTGCCGAGGTACTGCAATTCATCGGCCAGGTCAAAAAAGAAAAACAGCGCCAGGAAACCCAGCGCCACCAGCGCGATGGCGGCCAGCACCTCGCCGTAGATCAGGCGGCGTATGGTTTTCATGGCCTGCTGCTTCCATTGACGCGCACGGCAAGGGGTGTGCGGCGTACGCGTGGAGCCAGCCTGAGAATCCAGTTGAAATGCCGCTTGGCCAACCAGCCCAGGCCCAGCAGCAGCACGCCCCCATGCAGGGCCAACAGGAAGTTGCCGAAACCGATAAGGCCCAGAAAAATCCAGCCTTGCCCCAGATTGAGCAGGTTGTTGTAAACCACAAATGTCAGCAGGACAAAGATCAGGTTGCCGCTGCGCCCGCCGCGTGGGTTCACGCTGGCCAGTGCCAAGGCCAGAACCACGCAGTTGATCGATGCCAGGGCCAACCCAAAACGCCAGGCCAGCTCACTGAGATTGGTGCGGGTGGGGGTCTTGATGAGAGAGCGTGTGGATAAAAGACTGGCTTCTGGCGTGCTTTCGCTGAGCACGGCTGAGTCGCCCGTTTTGGTGCCATATTCTTCAAAGTCGCTGATTTTGAGCGCCGATTGCCCAATCACGTTTTCCAGCCGCTGGCCGTTTTCAAGCATCAGGAACTGGGCATCGCCCTTGGTCTCAATGCGGCCTGAGCGCGCCGTCGTGACAGAGCTTTTACCTTTTTCAGTCGCGGCGATAAACACATTGGTGCTGGCCTGGTCGCCAGCCAGATCGCGGTCGATGAAAAACACCCGGTTGCCGCTGGACGATTCCTGAAATTGGCCCGGTGCAATGCGTGACAGGTCACTGCGCTGTTCATAGCGGCTTTGCATGTCTTTGATCTGCTGGTTGGTCCACGGCCAGACGAAAAGTGCCATCAGGGTAATGACCAGCAAAACTGGCCAGGCGAAGCGAAACAGGGGCATCAGAAAGCCTGCCAGTCCCTGGCCGCTGGTGAACCAGACCACCATTTCACTTTCACGGTACATGCGAGACAAGGTGCTGACCATTGCGATGAAAAGCGAGAGCGTCAGGATGGTCGGTAGCCGACCCAAAGCCGAGTAAGCCATGAAGAGCATGACGTCCTGCGGATTGATTGAGCCGCGCGAAGCCCGGCCCAGCGTGCGGATCAGCACGATGGTCATCACGATGGTGACCAACACGACCAGGGTTGCCCCGAAACTGCGTGCCAACTCTTTGCGAATTGAAGATTGGAATAACATTGACCGAATAGCCGCTTTTGCTTTGCTTTATTTTTGCTTTATTTTCCGAACCCTGAATTATGGACTTTGAACTCAAAACACTGACCCGGACCCGAGTATGTAGCGAAAAATGTGACGCACTGCTTGTGCTCATACCCCAAGACTTGAGCTCAGATGACGATCCGCTGTCTGCGCTGGCTACGCTGGCCCTCAAGTCGGGTGACTTTGAAGCCAAGCCGGGCAAGCTGCTCAGCGCCTACCGCACGCCGGGCATTGCGGCCACACGGGTTCTGCTGGTGGGCGCCGGTGATGGCAGTCCCAAAAATGTTCGTACCGCCGTGAATGCCGGACTGGGAGCCTTGAAGAACAGCAATGCCCAGCGCGCAGTTCTCTGCCTCAGTGCGCTGAACAATCCGCAGCCCGATGCCGTGCGGGCAGCCGTTGTAGCCTGCAGCGACGCCACCTACGTCTACAACGCCACCAAGTCCAAGGCCAGTCCGGCAAAACTGCAGCGCATCGTGCTCGCTGTGAACGATGCCGCGAACGCCAGGTCGGGGTTCGATAAGGGGACCGCGCTGGTCAAGGGTATTGAGTTCGCCAAAGAATGGGGCAACCGGCCGGGCAACCACGCCACCCCGACCTTGCTGGCAGGGGCGGCCAAGGACCTGGGAAAATTGCGCAACATCAAGGTTGAAGTACTCGGTCCCAAGGAGGTTGCAAAGCTGGGCATGGGCTCGTTCATGGCTGTTGCCCAAGGCACGGCAGAACCTTTACGTTTTATCGTGCTGCATTATGAAGGCGCTGCCAAGGCCGTGGCGCCGGTGGTGCTGGTCGGCAAAGGCATCACCTTTGATTCGGGCGGCATCTCGATGAAACCTGCGGCCGAAATGGATGAGATGAAGTTCGACATGTGTGGCGCGGCGAGTGTGCTGGGCACATTTCGGGCGCTGGCCGAGCTTCAGCCGGCGCTGAATGTGGTGGGGCTAATTCCAGCATGCGAAAACATGGCAGGCGGGCGTGCCGTCAAGCCTGGCGATGTGGTCACCAGCATGAGCGGGCAAACCATCGAAATTCTGAACACCGATGCAGAAGGACGGCTGGTTCTGTGTGACGCATTAACTTACGCCGAACGCTTCAAGCCCAAGGCTGTAGTCGATATCGCCACGTTGACCGGCGCCTGTGTGATCGCCTTGGGTGGGGTGCGCAGCGCGCTATTTTCAGCCGATGACTCGCTGGCTCAAGCCCTTGGCGAGGCGGGTGAATCTTCCCTGGATTTGTGCTGGCGCATGCCGCTGGATGAAGAATATGCAGAAGGGCTCAAAACGAATTTTGCCGATGTGGCGAATATTGCGGGTCGGGCCGCGGGTTCGGTGACCGCAGCCAAGTTCCTGCAGCGCTTTGCGGCCAGTTTTCCGTGGGCTCATCTGGACATCGCCGGTACGGCCTGGAAGGGTGGCGCTGCCAAAGGCGCGACAGGTCGTCCGGTGGCTTTGCTGCTGGACTTCTTGCTGGGCCAGGTGTCCAAGGCGGCCCCCGGCAAAGCGCTGCGCGCCGCCACACCCGTCAGAAAAACCAAGTCTGCAGGCACGACCCGGGCATGACCGAGATTGAGTTTCACGTCAATGTGCCAGACAAGCTGATGTACAGCTGTCGCCTGCTGCGCAAGGCTTATCTCAGTGGCGCCAAAGTCGTGGTGACGGCAGGCCCCGAAACACTGGACGAACTTGATCACATGCTCTGGCGTTTTTCTCCCACGGAATTTGTGCCGCATTGCCGTGTCAGTGCACCGGAAAACAACCTGGCCGCGACGCCGGTACTGCTTGCCGAGTCGCTCACGGCGTGTCCACACCACGGCGTTCTGGTCAATTTGGGGCAAAGCATTCCTGCCGGGTTTGAACTTTTTGAGCGGTTTATTGAGGTGGTTGCGCAGGCCGGGGAGGACCTCATCGCCGGACGCAGTCGATGGAAGCATTACGCAGCGAGGGGCTACGCCCTGAAAAAGCATGAACGTGCGGCGGCCGGAGAGGGTGCATGAGTCCTTCGTCCGTCCCGCCCCGTTTCGTTCCCACGCTGACCGAGGTCGTTCAGCCCACCTCCACGGCTATGGCCACTCAAGCGCCGGTTTCAGATAACGGCGTTGGGCCTGTGGCGCTTGCTGCCGAGCTCGAAGAACAAATGGTGCAACGTGTTCTGCAGCGGATAGATCTGACGCTGGAACGGCGTTTGCGGGAGGCTGTTGGGCAACTGATTCTGGAACAGACCCAAACCCTGGCGCCCCGTCTTCATGAAGAGGTTGAGCGGGTCGTGCTCCAATCCGTGAAGCAGGCGTTTGAGCAGGAAATGGCTCAAACACCAGTCCGGTCTTAAAGAGCGAGGCAGAGAGCATGCCACTCTTTCACGCCTGCGCCCCGCCTCATTGGCGCTCGCTCAAATCCGCAGGCCAATAGGTTTTTTTCCGGGTAAACCCTCTCGCCAGCTATAACCTAGGGACG
>DASUIO010000219.1:0-6065 GCA_036279755.1 Polaromonas sp.
CGCGGTGTAAAGGCGCTTCCATGTAAGTTCACGGTAGGCGAGCGCGAGCGCGACGGCAAGTATGCAACCTAGCGCCGATGCCTCGGTCGGCGTGACGATGCCCAAGTACATACTGCCGATCACCGCTGCGATCAGAGCGATTACGGGGACGGCATCGAGGATCCCCGTCCAAATTTCACGTCCCGATGCGGCGGTCTCGGCAGGCGGAACAAGGGACGGTTGAATCCAGACCCGGACGGCGACGTAAATCATGAAGATGCCTGCGAGCGCAAGGCCTGGTACCACGCCGGCCATGAACAGATCGATCACCGATACCTGTGTCATTGAGGCGTAGACGATCATCGGGATCGACGGCGGAATCAGGATGCCGAGGCAGCCGCCACCGGTCAGCGTACCGATCGTCAGATGGTCGGAGTAGCCCCGCTTGCGCATCTCGGGAATGGCGACGGAGCCAACCGTCATGGCGGTTGCCACCGACGAGCCTGCGATTGCGGAAAAGATCGCGCAGCCGACGATGTTGGTTTGCGCAAGCCCGCCCGGCAGTCGCCGCAGCAAAATGGCCACGCCGTTATAGAAGCGGCTGGAGATGCCGCTGCGCAAGATGATCTCTCCCATCAGGACGAAGAGCGGAATCGACACCAGCGTGAAGGTGTTGGTGGTATTCCACACGATGTCGCCGATCGACAGCCATAACTGGGTGCCGGAGGCGAGAGTGATGCCGACGATGCCGACCAGGCCGATGGCGGCACCGATGCCCACACCGCCGAGCAGACAACCGAGCAGCAGCATGCCGTAGACTGCCAACGCAATTTGCCAGCTCATTCGTGTGCCGTTTGCTGGGGAGCGGTGGACGCGGCGATCGGCAGGCGCCCCATTGCCTGCAGCAGCGAGGTGATGCCACTATGGACAAAGGCCGCCAACAGCAAGGCGAAACCGACTGGCATGATGGCCTGCGGAAGCCAGAGCGGCGTTTGCGAAGACTGAATCGATAGCGAGTTGAATTCCACGCTGGTTCTGAACGTGGCCCAGGTTGCGTACAGGAGCACGGCCGTGAGACCAGCGGTGAGCAATGAGGCGATTCCGTCCGCCGCCGCGCGCATGCGCGGGGACCATCGGTTGCGCAGCGAATCGACCCGCAGAAACCGGTCGCTACGCTGCGCGTAAAGAAAGCAGCACAGCGTCATCCACGTAAACAGGTAGCCGCTGTATTCGTCGGCGATCTGGGTCGAGGCCTGAAACAAGGTGCGATACCCGATCTCGACGCCCATCAGGACCACCATCAGCAGCAGCATGACGGTCGAGACCGCAACCAGAATGTCGCCGAGCCGGTCGAACAGTCTGCCGAGCTTCGTCCAGGCGGATATCACGGCCAGATTCGCAGGCTTATTGGCAAGCATCAATTGCGGCCTTGAGCATCCTGTTCGCGACCGGGCCGCTCTTGGCTGCCCACTCGGTGCGCATCGGAAGCGTCACTGATCGCAGTTTTTCCATATCCTTGGCGGTCGGATCCATCAGCACCATCCCCTTGTCGGTCAGGGTCTTGCGCGCAGCTTTATCGGCTTCGATCATCTCTTGCCGGTACTTGGGTGCCCATTCGCGCGTTTTTTCGAGCAGCAACTGCTTCAGATCGGCAGGCAGCTTGGCCAACTCCTGATCGTTGACGGCCACGATCTGGTGCGCCAGGGTCAGGTTGATCATGTAGCCCATCTTGGTGACTTCATTGAATTTCCAGTCGAGCGCAGGCACTGCGGCCGTAAATGCACCGTCGACCACGCCGCGCTGCAGCGCAGGGATGACCTCGGCCGGCGTGATGGTGACGCCCGATCCGCCGAGCAGTTTCATCATGTCCGCCTGTTCGCGATTCCACGAACGAACCTTCAGGTTCTTGAGCCCGTCGATGCCGGCCACCGGCTTGACCAGCCAGAGTTGCTGCGGCGGCATCACCCATTGCATGATCGAGCGGGTCTTGAATTTGCCGGTGAGAACATCGTTAATGTCGGCTTCAACCGCTGGCGCAGCCTTGTCGTAGAACTTATCCATCGACGTGCACACGAACGGCATCGCGAAGGCGTTGAGCTCCGGCACGTCGCCAGCGACGAAACCCAGCGCCACATCACCCATCTGCACCTGATTGGTCCCGACCGCGCGCAGCACGTCCGAAGCCTTGTAGGGCAGTTCGCCCGAGGAAAAGACCTGAATCTGGAATCGCTGCTTGCTGGCCTTGTAGATATCGTTTGCGAAGGCTTTGTGCAGCTCGGTCGGCTTGTCATTGGCGGCGAAGTACGTATAGAACTTCCAATTGACCTCAGCGGCGTGTGCCGATAAGGCCGTCATCAGGGTGAATGCGATGGCGAGCCCGGAAAGCGGACGAAATGTGGTCTTCATATGTATCCTTGAGGTTGCGGCCGAGAATTGGCCCGATGATCAGGTAAACGCGAAAATTAATTCTGAGTGGATGTAACGGTGACCCCCGAGCCATACCAACATGCAGTTAACGAAGGCCGACCGCCGGAAAGGGCCGCAGACCCGAATGCCTTGCCCCGCCGCGTGGTGTCGATCAACAGGGTTGAAGCGACTTGATATAGTCTTTATTAAACGTAAAGCCCCAACCTGGACGTTCCGGAACCACCGCGCTGCCGCGATTGAATTCGATCGCTTCGTTGTAGAGAGACGAAAACCACGGCATGTACTCAAGATACATCGCATTGGCCAGGCCACCCAGCACCTGAAGGCTCATTTCGCTGAAGAGATGGCTCGATACAGGGACGTCATAGGCCTCGGCCATGTGCGCAACCTTGACGAACTCGGAGACACCGCCAACCCGCTGCAAGTCAGGCATCAGGATATCGGCCGATTTCAATTCGAGCATCTGTCGGAATCCATAGCGGGTGTATTCCGTCTCTCCGCTCGCGATCGGCGTATCCAATGCCGCGGCGACACGTGCCACGCCTTCCAGATCGTAGGCAGGAAGCGGCTCCTCGAACCAGGTAAGCTGAAATTCCTCCAGCATGCGTCCAAGACGAATCGCACCGCTGACGGTCATTCCTTGATTGGCATCTGCCATCAACTTCACTTGCGGTCCAATCGCTTCGCGCACTGCACGAACCCGGGCTACATCCTCGCTAAAGGTGGCGCTACCCAAGCGCATTTTGATGGCCTGGAAACCCTGACCGACGAAGTCCTGCGCCTCTCGCGTCAACGCATCGATCGAACTGGACAACCACAAGCCGCCGCTGTGATAGGCCGGGACAGTCGGACTATGTCCGCCTAGCAACCGATAAATCGGCAGGCCTGACGCTTTGCCGAGTAGGTCCCACAGCGCACCGTCGATGGCCGAAATGCCGACGATCGAGACCCCCTTGTGGCCGACAAAATTGATATCTTTCCACGCTCGCGACCAGAAGTTCCCGATATGCCCCGCATCGCGGCCCTTGACCAATGGGATCAGGCTGTGCACCATTTCGCGCAGCACGGGGGTGCGCACGTTATTGAGCGTGAACACCAGGTTCTCGCCGGTTATTCCCGCGTCGGTGACAACTTGCACCAGCACGCACCCGAACTGCGAAATTTCTCCTAATGCGCTGTGAATCGGTGCTGCCATCGGAAGAATGACGGATTCAGTTCTGACATCGATAATTTTCATGGGTAAGAACTCCTTCAACGGGTAACGGTTGGGCCATCAATCAGGTAGCGTTCAAGTACAGCCGGATCGGGATCACAGCCTAAACCGGGTCCTTGAGGCACAGGCAGTTGCCCGTTTTTCGGAAGGACGTAATCCCCAAAGAGACGGGCCTCCGCATCCATCCACAGGCATTCCACCGGCGGATTGCTCGGCATTGCGGCGGCGAGATGGAGTGTTGCAATAAAGCCCGGCCCAAAATAGGGCGAGTGCGGAGCGACCCTGACACCGTAAGCGTCGGCCAGCGAAAGAATGCGGCGAAATTCCGTGATACCGCCAATTTTTGTCACACTCGGCTGGGCGATGTCAATCGCGCCAGCATCCATCATGCTCTTGAAGTCGAACAACCCGGCTGCATTTTCGCCAGCAGCAATCGGAATCCCTTGCGCCCGAACACGTGCCAGGCCGGCATGGTCTTCAGGCGGCCAGACCGGTTCTTCAAGCCAGTGCAGACCATCGTCCTTAAGACTTTGCGCCATGCGGATGGCCTCCTCCACTGTCCACGGGCAATTGGTATCAAACATGATGTGCGCATCGGGTCCAACCGCACCCTTGGCCGCGAGAAAGGCCTCACGCGTGATTTCGTGCAGCTTGAAATAGCGATAGCCTTGAGCGTACCCGGCAGCGCAATTCTTTGCCACCAGGACCGGGTCGGTGTAGCGCAGCAAGCACTGGTAGGCTGTCAGACTGCGCCGATTGCTGCCGCCGAGCAGCTGATAGATTGGCTGGTTGGCAAGCTTGCCGACAATATCCCACAACGCGATATCGATCCCGGAAAGGGCATAGATCACGGAGCCATTGCGACCGAGCAGGTGCAGCGTCTGCTGCATTTCCTGCATCAAGCCAGTGATGTCACGCGGATCCCGACCGATGAAGAGGGGCGCGACCAACGTGTCCAGTGTTGCCTTGGTTCCTTGATTGACCACATGACCGAAGGCTTCGCCCCAGCCGGTAATGCCGGCATCGGTTTCGACTTTCACCAACAGCGTATCAATGTGCGACCATGGCTTCCCGGCGAACAGCTGCGGCGGAGCATGCATGTCAAAGGGGATGGAAACTATGGAGGTTTCTATCGAGGTAATTTTCATGACGACCTTTCTTTATGGGTTCGTGGAGGTGCCCAGATAGGCGGCTTCCAGCACACCTGGTGCGCGCGCCGACGCGGCGTCGGTGTTCAGGACGAGCTTTCCATGAACCATGACATACACGCGGTCCGCCACGCGCAGGGCCTTTTCCACGGCTTGCTCTACCAACAGAATCGCTGCGCCTTTTGCACGCAAGCTCTCCACGACCTCGAGCACGCGGTCAATCAGCACTGGCGCAAGACCGGCCGAGGGCTCGTCAAGGATCAGTAGTTTTGGTCGCCGCACAATACCTTGCCCGACCGCCAGCATTTGTTGCTGCCCCCCACTCAAGGCCCCGGCCTTGTCGTGACGCTTTTTCGCAATGTCGGGGAAAAAGGCGTAGGCTTCCTCGACCAGCGCAAGCCGCCGCGCCGCCGGCACATCAAATGCCGCCAGCAGCAAATTTTCCTCCACCGTCAGCGGGGCGAAGACGCGGTGTCCTTCCAGCACGTGCACCAATCCACGCTTGCCACACTCTCGCGGCGAAAGCCTGGTGATGTCATCGCCATCAAACGTCACGGTTCCCCCCGTTTTCAGGATCAATGAGGAAATCGCTTTCAGGAGCGTGCTCTTGCCAGCCCCGTTGGGTCCAACCAGGGCGACGATTTCCCCCTGTCCCAGCGACATATCGAGATTTTCGATAACGCGTAAAGAGCCGTATCCCGCTGCCAGCCCCTTGACGGACAGCAGCGGTCGGACCAACTCAGGTGCCGAGGTATGCATTGATCACTTCCTTGTTGGTGCGAACTTCAGACGGCGTTCCCGAGGCCAGCACTTTGCCGAGATTGAGGACGGTGACATGGTCAGATATACGGAAAACCAGATCGGTGTGATGCTCGATCAGCAGGACCGCGACACCCAGGGCGCACATTTCTTCAATCAAGGTCCCAAGGTTCTCGATTTCATTGTGCGCGAGGCCAGCGGCCGGTTCGTCGAGGAGCAATATTTTCGGCTGCATGACGAGGCAACGGGCGATCTCCAGAAAACGCTGTTCCGTATGCTGCAACTGATCCGCCCTGCATTCGGCGCAGTGCGCCAGACCTACTGCGGTGAGTGCCTGGTAGGCCCGCTCGCGTATCGCCTTATCCTCGCGGCGACTGTCTGGCAATCCCAGCGCAGTGAGCGGGAAACTGCTGGAGAACTGGCTATAGGCGCCGAGCATCGCGTTTTCCAGCACGCTCAAATTTCCCAGAACACGAGGCGTCTGAAAGGTGCGCGCGATGCCCAGACGGGATCGGGACTGCACCGGCAAGCCGGCAATG
>DASUIO010000220.1:0-13388 GCA_036279755.1 Polaromonas sp.
CGGCGCAGGTTGTCGGCCATCTTCCACAAGCCCAGCGCGTCCACGCCGTAGCGCCTGGCGCGCCACATAAAGGGCAGCAACTGCCAGTCGCCGCGGGTCCAGCGGTGCACGCGTGAAGCCGCCACGCCCGCGTGGTGCGGATGCTCTTCAACCAGCGCCACGTCGCTGACAAAGCCGCAACGCGCGATGCTGCCTTCCAGCAGGTCGTGGCTGAGCACTGATTCCTCTGGTAGGCGGGTGTCGAGTACCGCGTGCATTGCCTCGACGTGCAGCAGCCCCTTGCCGCTAAAGCTACCGGTGCCGAAGAGATCCTGGTAGACGTCGGAGACGCCGCTGTTGTAGGGATCGATGCCGCATTGGCCGGCAAACAGCTGATGATAGGGTGTGCGCTCCGCCGGGCCGGGTAAGGGTGTCACCACGCGCGGCTGCAGGATGCCGTAGCCGCCGACCACGCGTCGCGAAGCGGCATCGACCTGTGGCGTGTTCAGCGGGTGGGCCGCCACGGCCACCAACTCGCGCAGTGCGCCGGGCGGCAGGCCGGTGTCGCTGTCCAGCGTGACCACGTAGCGTATGCCGTCCGCCAGCCGGAGCCCGGGCGCCAGCGGAGCGAAGCCTTCCATGCTGCCAGTCGCCAGCGTGCGCAACAGCTGTTCCAGTTTGCCGCGCTTGCGCTCCCAGCCCAGCCAGCGCTGCTGGCTCTCGCACCAACTGCGTGGCCGGTGAATCAGCAGGAAGCGCGGCGCCATGCCGGCGGGCGCCAAATACCGCGCATTCAGCACGGCCAGCTGGGACAGCGCTTCCTGTACCAAGGCGGCGTCGGCAGGAAGACTGGCGCTGGGTGCATCGGCCCAGTCCGTGAGCAGCGCAAACTGCGCCTCGCGCTCGCGGTTGGCCAGCCAGTGCAATTCGAGCCGTTGCAGCAGCTCCCGGGTGGCTGCCGCGGACGTGAGCAGCGTGGGTATCACGACCAGCACACGGTGTTCAGGCGGAATGCCGGCGGCGAAGTTCAGCCGCGGCAGGAAGCGCACTTTCATCGACTCTGCGATCAGGCGATGCACGAAGGCCGCGGCGGCTTCGGATGCTGGCCAAGCCAGAAGGAACAGCGCGACCACGGCTTGCCACCCGCCCGTGTTCGCACCGCGCGTAGCGGCAAGCACAATGAGCACCGTGCCCAGTGCGATGGCGGCCACGTACAAGGGTAGCCGCCAGCTGCGCAGGCTGGGGAGTTGCCATGCGCCTCGCGTGGGCACGCCGAGCTCGGCTTCCAGTTGGCCCCGGCCGGCGCCGATCAGGTAGAAGCCGGCGGTGCGCTGCGCAGCGGCTGCGGGCATGCCGCCAGGCACGGCCTGCGCGGCAGTCACCACGGCCTCAGCCACTTCACATTCGGACTTGCGGCTTTGCCGCGCGAGCCGCTCCATGGAATGGGTGATCTGCTGGCGCGTGAGTTCGCTTTCCCGGGCGAAGCTGGGCAACTGCCCCAGTAACCGCAGCGAACGGCTGACCGGCTCGATCAGTTCCACCCAGTCGACCTGGCCGATCATGCGCAGGGTTGTGATGATATTGCCGACCGTGAGGTTGGTCGCTACCTGCGCGGTCTGGCTTTCGATCATCAGCGACGGCCCATCGGGGCAATGCCTTTCGGTCCACAGCACCAGCGCGGGCGAACTGTCCAGCCGTTCCGTGGGCATGCGCTGCCACAGCTGGGTCAGGTAGGCAGACTTCAGGCCGCGCTGCTTCATCAGCTCATAAATGGAGTCGAGATTGGCGTCGCTCAGCCGGTCAGCACAATCACAAGCCGCATGGGCGACTTCGCGCGCCACCTTGTTTTGCGCAATGGTGTCCGCCACCCGGCGCAGGTTTTCAAGGAGCACGACGCGCAGCGTTGTCGGCAAGGCCCACAGTTCGCTCAGCCGTAGTTCGCTGTGCTCCTGGTAGGCGTTGAGAAACGCGGTGAAAACTTCCGGATTGAGGACACTATCGGTGTGAGCCACATAGGCCCAGGCGATGCCATAAACGCGTGGCAACCCTTCCAGCGGCGCGGCCGCCAGCTTGGGCAGGCTGGCGTAGTAGCGGCGCGGCACGCCTTCGTGGATCTGCTCCAGCTGCTCTTCAACCAGGTGGAAATTGTCAAGCAACCACTCGGCGGCCGGCGTCACGTAATGGCCGCTATGCGAAGTCAGCGCCACATAGTCGTAGGCGTTGCGTAGCGCGGCGAGGTTTGCCTCAACGCGGGGAAAAAAGGAGGCCCGGCGGCGCGGACGGGCATCAGCTTCGATCACCTGGGCTCGTGCCAGGCTGCGGCCATGCTCTTCGAAGCGCTGGAGGCCGAACAGTTCGGCGCGAATGGGCGGCTCGCCTTCAACCTGCTGCGACAGGAGTATCTTGCGGGCGTAGGGGGTTAGCGTTTTGAGCCGGTCGATGCAGGCGGCGTCCACCTATATACCCGCTCAGGCCAAGGCCAGCAGGCCGAAACCGCAAAACACGAATAGCGCGCCGGTCGTCACGATTCGCGGCGACGCCAAGGCGTGCAGCGTTTCCAGCGTGGCACGCAGGGCGAAAAAACGGCCGCGCGAGCGCTGGCAGTCGTTCATGTGTGAGGCAAGGGCCTGAAAATCACTGGATACAAACTCATTGATAACCGGAAAGCGGCTTGCGGTCCTTGCATTGGACGTGGTCATGGTTTTTGTCTTCCTTGGGATACCGCCTGCACCGCAAGTCTGCGGCGCAATATTCAGCGTATGGACCCATCCTACGGGTCCAAGATGATTTACGGTATCAGACGTGACTGTTGCGGCCGTAGGACCGGACCTACAGATAAGGCGCTTCGGCACGATCCGCTTTCGTGCCGAGATTCCTTAAACCTGGAAACGGACCATTCGGGCGCGTCCAATTGCCGTTTCGAGGTTAACCGGTGTTACGCAAGCCCGCAGCAATTCCGTTGATTGAAATATGAATTCCGGTTTGCACCCGCTGGTCGGTTTGGCCAGCGCGATAGCGGCGCACCAGCTCGACTTGCAAATGGTGCAGGGGATCAATATAAGGGAAACGGTGGCGGATGGAGCGTTGCAGCGCCGTGTTGCCGGCAAGCCTATGCTTTTCGCCGGTGATCAGCACCAGCGCTTGCGCTGTGCGGTGCCACTCCGCCTCGATGGCGGTGAAAATCTTCTTGCGCAGCCGCGCATCGCTCACCAGTTCGGCATAGCGCGAAGCCAGTGCCAGGTCGCTCTTGGCCAACACCATGTCCATGTTGCTCAGCAGGGTGCGAAAGAAGGGCCATTGTTGGTACATTTTTTGGAGCAGACTCAGTGCCTCCTTGCGACTGGCGGTCGAGCCGCCCTCGTTGAGCCACTGCTCGATGGCAGCGCCAAAGCCATACCAGCCGGGCAAGGTCAGGCGGCATTGGCCCCAGCTAAAACCCCAGGGAATGGCGCGCAGGTCTTCGATTTTCTGTGAAGCTTTGCGCGACGCCGGGCGTGAACCGATGTTGAGTTCGGCAATTTCGCGGATCGGTGTGGCGCTGAAAAAATACTCGTTGAAACCGGCGGTTTCGTACACCAGTGCGCGGTAGGCCGCCATGCTGGCTTGGGACAGTTTGGCGGCGGCTTGCAGGAAGGCCTGGGTGGCTGGCTTGGTCGGTTGCAGCAGGGTCGCCTCCAGGGTGGCAGCGACCAGGGTTTCGAGGTTGCGGCGGCCAATTTCAGGGTTGGCATATTTGGAGCCAATGATCTCGCCCTGCTCTGTCAGGCGGATCTGCCCGCGCACCGTGCCGGGAGGCTGCGCCAGGATGGCCTCATAGCTTGGACCACCACCGCGGCCCACCGTGCCGCCACGACCATGGAACATCCTTAACTTGATATTGTGCGAAACGGCCAGTTGGTCAAACAGCTCCACCAGCGCAATTTCGGCGCGGTACAGCTCCCAGTTGCTGGTGAAAATGCCGCCGTCCTTGTTGCTGTCACTGTAGCCCAGCATGATGTCCTGCTCACCGTACTGGTCAGGCGCACCGCGCTGCACCAGTTGCGCCATGCCGGGCAGGGCGTAAAACTCGCGCATGATGGGCGCCGCATTGCGCAGGTCTTCGATGGTTTCAAACAGCGGCACCACGATCAGGTCGCAGCTGGCGTTGTTGTCCAGCGTGCCGTGCATCAGACCCACTTCTTTTTGCAGCAGCAGCACTTCGAGCAGGTCACTCACTGTTTCGGTGTGGCTGATGATGTAGTGGCGCAGGGCTTCCTTGCCAAAACGAGCGCGCGCCGTGCGGGCGGTCTCGAAAATGGCCAGCTCACTTTGGGCGAGCGCCGAATAGCTGGTGCCGATCACGCGCAGGGGTCGGGCGTCATTGAGGAGCTGCATCAGCAGCGCGCGCTTGGCTGGCTCGTCCAGGCTGGCGTAGTCGGGCTCGACGCGCGCCACGGCCAGCAACTCGGCAACCACCGCTTCGTGCTTGTCGGAACTCTGGCGCAGATCGACCGTGGCCAGGTGAAAGCCAAACACCTCCACCGCGCGAACCAGCGGGTGCAGGCGCTGGGCAATCAGCGCATCGCCGTGGTGGTCCTGCAGTGAGGCCTTGATGGTGCGCAGGTCCGCCAGAAAATCTTCAGCCCGGTCATAGGCGTTTTGCGGCGCCACGGCATGGCGCGCCGCTTCGCCGCCGCTCAGCGCCTTCAGTGTGGCGGCCAGCCGGGCGTAAATCCCCGTCAGCGCGCGGCGATAGGGCTCGTCCCTGCGATGCTCGTTGGTGTCGGGCGAGTTTTCGGCCAGGGCGTGCATCTCGGCGCTGACATCGACCAGCATGGCCGACATGGAGAGCTCGACGCCCAGGAAGTGCACCTCGGTCAGGTAGTGACGCAGTGCCATATCGGCCTGCCGACTCAGCGCGTAATTAAGGGTTTCTGCGTTCACATGGGGGTTGCCATCGCGGTCGCCGCCTATCCACTGACCCATGCGCAAAAAGCTGTGCACGGGCTGGTTACCGAGCTCGCGCTCCAGGTTGGCGTAGATTTTGGGAATCTCGCGCAGGAAGGTGGTTTCGTAGTAGCTCAGTGCGTTCTCGATTTCGTCGACTACTGTGAGCCTGGAAAAGCGCAGCAGGCGGGTTTGCCATAGCTGCACCACGCGCGCGCGCAACTGGGCTTCGTTGGCGGCGAGTTCACGCGGGGTCAGCGCATCTTTGGCGGCATTGGTGCCGCTCATTGCCAGCGCCAGAATGGCATCGCGTGCTGTGAGCAGTTGCGCAATGGCGCGTTCGGCATCCAGAATGCTTTTGCGCTGCACTTCTGTCGGGTGGGCGGTAAGCACGGGCGAGACAAAACTGTGGGCCATCGTGTTGGCGATGGTTTTGGGTGTGATGCCTGCCGCGCGCAGGCGGGCCAGCGCCACTTCGATGCTGCCTTCCTGGGTGTCGCCTGCGCGCTCATGGACGGCGCGGCGACGGAGATGGTGGCGGTCTTCGGCCAGGTTGGCCAGATGACTGAAGTAGGTGAAGGCGCGGATCACGCTGACAGTCCGGTCGCCAGAGAGTCCTTTGAGTAGTTTTTTCAGCGCCTTGTCGGCGTCCTGGTCGGCATCGCGGCGAAAAGCCACCGACAGCTTGCGTATCTGCTCGATCAGCTCATAGGCGGCGACGCCATCCTGCTCGCGAATCACATCGCCCAGGATGCGGCCCAGCAGGCGAATGTCTTCCACCAAAGGGCGTTCATTGTCTCTGGATCGCCCGGTCGCCTTGTCTTTGGCGATCTCTGTGGCATTTCTGGGGCGCGCGGAAGTGACCATTTTTACGCTCTATGTTTTAAACTTGGATGCTAGCATTCACTCTCTCTAAAAATTACAAGCGGGTTACGAGTGTCTGGAATGTTTTAAATCATCAGGAAAGTTATGAAAAAAGTTGTCATTGCCACGCGCGAAAGTCGTCTGGCGCTGTGGCAGGCCGAATATGTCAAGGCCCTGCTCGAATCACGTCTGGGCTGGCAGGTGGATCTGCTGGGCATGACCACCCAGGGGGACCAGATTCTGGATCGCTCCTTGAGTGAAGTCGGCGGCAAGGGGCTGTTTGTCAAGGAACTGGAAGTCGCCCTCAGTGAGGGCCGTGCCGACCTGGCGGTGCATTCGCTCAAGGATGTTCCCATGGACCTGCCCGACGGCTTCACTCTGGCCTGCGTGCTCGAGCGCGAGGACCCGCGCGATGCCTTTGTGTCCAACCAGTTTTCTTGTCTGGCCGACTTGCCGCAGGGTTCCGTGGTGGGAACGTCCAGCCTGCGCCGGCTGGTGCTGCTCAAGGCCTTGCGGCCCGATCTGAAAATCGAGCCGCTGCGCGGCAACCTCGACACGCGCCTGCGCAAGCTCGACGACGGCCAGTACCACGCCATTGTGCTGGCCGCAGCCGGGCTGAAGCGACTTGGTCTGGAGACGCGCATTCGCAGCGCCTTTGCGACGGCCGATATGTTGCCGGCAGCCGGGCAGGGCGCTTTGGGGATTGAAGTGCGGGCTGAGCGCGCCGATTTGCGGGAGGCGCTGGCTACCCTGGCGCATCAGCCCACCTGGCTGGCGGTGACGGCCGAACGCACGGTGTCGCGTGCCATGGGGGGAAGCTGTTCCATGCCCTTGGCGGCCTTCACGCAAGGCCCTGTTGCCGAGCGCAATGACGGCAGCATGCAGCTCAATGCGGCCTGGGGCGATCCGGCCACTGCTGCGGTGGCGTCGGGCTCTTCGGGGGTCTTGCCGGCTCCGCTTATCCGGGTGCAAAAAACCGCTGTGGTGCGCAGTTTTGATGAGGCCGAGGCCTTGGGCGAGGCGGTGGCGGCGAAGCTGCGTGCCGGCGGCGCTGTCTGGACCAGCAACGCCCCAACGCCGTGATGCCGGGCGCCGGTGTGAACACGGCCCGCGTCATCGTGACACGGCCGGCGCGTGACGCCCAGCGCTGGGTGCTGCAGCTGCAGCAGGGTGGTTTTGAGGCTGAGGCCTTGCCCCTGATTGAAATTTCGCCAGCCTCGACCGCCTCGGATGTGCAGGCGCTGAAGCGGGTCTGGCAAACACTGGACCGCTACGCCGCCTGCTTTTTTGTCAGCGGCAATGCCGTAGAGTATTTTTTTAAGCAAAAAGAGGCTCTGGACGAGGTGCCGCCAGGCCTGCGTTTCATGGCGCCTGGCCCAGGCACGGTGGCGGTGCTGGTCGCCGCGGGTGTTCCCGTCGGGCAGATTGATGCGCCGGCTCCTGATGCACGCCAGTTTGACTCGCAATCCCTGTGGAAAGTCATCGGCCAGCGCGACTGGCAGGGCCGCCGCGTATTGGTGGTGCGCGGGGAAAATCTGGGCTCTGCGGCGGGGGATGCAGCGTCACCGGGACGCGACTGGATCGCCCGCCAGTGGGAGGCTGCGGGTGCCCAGGTTGATTTCGTTAGGGTGTACCAGCGCCGCGCACCCAAGCTGACCGACGCGCAGGTCCAGCGGGCGCGTCTTGCCGGCACCGATGGATCGGTGTGGCTCTTCAGCAGTTCGGAGGCGGTGGCCAACCTGGCGGGGTTGCCCGCGCTGTCTGCCATGGACTGGAGCCGCGCGCGCGCCGTGGCTACGCACCCGCGTATTCTTGACGCCGCACGGGCCGCTGGCTGGGGTGTTGTTGTGGCGTCACGCCCGGCACTGAAGGACATCAAGGACACGCTTGCCTCGATAGAATCACGCCATACATGAGCGACACCCACCCAGCCCAGCCCGCCCCACCTTCGCCCGATGACGGGCCCGTGCTTGAACGCGGGCCGGGTCACGGGCTGATTGATGCCGGACCGCAACCTGTGCCGCCGGACGCCTGGCTGGTGCCTGCCAAGTGGCTGCTGCCGGTTGCAGCCCTCGCCGTGGCCGGGTTGCTGAGCAGCGCTTTGCTGTGGCAAAAGCTTGGCACTATTCAAGAAGAACTCGCCCGCCGCACGACCGATTTCGGCGCGCAGGCCATTGAGGCGCGAACATTGGCCCGCCAGGCCCAGGAGGGCGCGCTTGAATTGTCGGCGCGACTGGCGATACAGGAAACCCGCCTCAGCGAAGTCAGCTTGCAGCGCACCCAACTCGAAGAACTGATGCAAAGCCTGTCCCGCTCGCGGGATGAAAACCTGGTGGTTGATATGGAGTCTGCGCTGCGGCTGGCCCAGCAGCAGGCGCAACTCACTGGCAGTGCCGAGCCCTTGCTCGCCGCGCTCAAATCGGCCGACCAGCGACTGTCGCGCGCTGCCCAGCCCCGCCTGAACCCGTTGCATCGCGCAATGATCCGGGACATGGACCGCATCAAGGCGGCCAGCCTCACCGATGTGCCGGTCCTGATGTTCAAACTCGACGAACTGGTTCGCTTGGCCGATGAATTGCCGGTGGCCAACGCGATGGTAGTCAGTATTTCCCCACGCGCGGCCGCCGCACCGGTTTCGCCTGTTCCTCGCGACGGCGCGTCGGCAGCGGGCAAGCCTTCCCTGCTGGTGTTTGACAAGCTGGCGCTCCATGCCTGGTCGCAGCGAGCGCTGGACAGTCTGTGGGAGGAAGCCCGCAAACTGCTGCGCGTGAGCCGCATCGACCAGCCCGAGGCCGCCTTGCTGGCACCCGAACAATCGTTTTTTCTGCGTGAAAACCTCAAGCTCAGGCTGCTCAACGCGCGCCTGGGCTTGTTGTCGCGCCAGACCGAAGTCGCGCGCGCCGACCTGGTCAGCGCCAACGCCTGGCTGGGTAAATACTTTGATCCGGCCTCGCGCAAAACGCAGACCGCCGTCCAGTTGCTTGCTCAAGTGCAGAGCCAGCTGAAAACCAGCGAGTTGCCTCGTCTGGACGAAACCATGGCCGCGCTGGCCACTGCGGCGGCCGGCCGCTAGAGGCAGGAAGGCAAAGCATGCGCGCCGCTCTCTGGCTTTTGGCCCTGTTTGGCGTGGCTGTCGCGGTGGCCCTGTTTGCGGGCAACAACCAGGCCGTGGTGACGCTTTTCTGGCCGCCGCACCGGGTCGATATCTCGTTCAACCTGATGGTGCTGTTGCTCGCAAGCCTGTTCATGCTGCTGTACGTGGCCTTGCGCGCCATGTCCGCCGTATTTTCATTACCCACCGAAGCCAGGCGCTGGCGTGCCCAGCAGAAAGAGCGTGCCATGTACGGCGCCCTGATGGACTCAATGGCCCACCTGCTGGCGGGGCGTTACATTCGGGCCGCCAAGTTGGCGCAAAACGCGCTGGCACAGGAAAAAGGCCTGGCGCTGCTGACCAGTCCAACGGGCCACACAAGCGGTCATGCCGAGAGCAGCGCCAGCCAGTTGCGTTCGCTGTCGCACCTGCTGGTGGCCGAAAGCGCGCAGTCGCTTCAAAACAAGGCCTTGCGGGACCAGCACCTGCAACTGGCGCTCCAGAGTTCGGCTCCGCGCGATGCCCACGTTGCGCGCGAGGGTGTGCAGTTTCGCGCTGCACGCTGGGCGCTTGACGACCGTGATGCCGACGCTGCACTCGATTGGTTGACCCAACTGCCGCAGGGGGCCGCACGGCGCACGCTGGCACTGCGCATGAAGCTGCGCGCAGCCCAGCAGGCGGGGCAGACTTCGCAGGCGCTTGAGACCGCGCGCCTGCTGGCTAAACACCGCGCGTTTTCGCCGGCTGCGGCGCAGAGTATCGTGCGCGGCCTGGCGCTGGAGTTGCTCAATGAAGCGCACGATCCAGCACAGCTGCAGCAGGCCTGGCACTCACTCGACGAAAGCGAGCGCGCCATGCCCGTGCTGGTGGTCCATGCAGCGTCGCGCCTGATGGCGCTGCATGGCGATGCCGAGCTGGCTCGTTCGTGGCTGCTGCAGGTGTGGGACCGCATCATGCAGCCGGGTTCGAGCATCGGCGACAACCTGCGCATCAAATTGATCACCGTACTCGAAGCCGGCCTCGATTCCCTTGATGGCGCCTGGCTGGCGCGCATTGAAACGGCGCAGCTCATGCGTCCGCGTGATGCCCATCTCCAGTATCTGGCGGGCATGGCCTGCCTGAGTCGCCAGCTCTGGGGCAAAGCCCACCAGTTGCTGTCGCAGGCCGCACCGGCCTTGCAGGATGCGACGCTGCACCGCAATGCCTGGCGAGCCCTGGCTAGCTTGGCCGAGCAACGCGAGGATGAAGCAGCTGCCGCGCAGGCATACAAGCGGGCTGCGCAGATTTAACCTGGAAACGGCTGGACGCGGCCGAGTCGGCCGTGATGGTTTTCAGCGGCCGAGACAAAAAACCGTCGGCAAATCCAGCGACGCGCCAAGCTTGCCCTGGCGCCAGCTGCTGACCTGCATACTGCGCGACCAGCCCTTGTCCATCGTGAGGCCGCAGCTCAGCGCCAGCCGGGTGTTGCCCTGCAGCGTCTGCAGCAGGGCCTGCAAAAGCACGGCGTTGCGGTAGGGCGTTTCAATAAAGAGCTGGGTCTGGCCGGTTTTCAGGGCCAGCGACTCCAGTTCCCGGATGCGCTGGGCACGCCCGGCAGGGTCTTGCGGCAAGTAGCCCACAAACGCGAAATTCTGGCCGTTGAGGCCGCTCGCAGCCAGCGCCAGCATCAGCGACATCGGGCCCGTCAATGGCACCACCTGCAGGCCGAGGTCATGGGCTGCGCGCACCACCGACGAGCCTGGGTCGGCAATGGCGGGCATGCCGGCTTCGCTGACCAGGCCCATGTCGCGGCCTTCCATGGCGGCCACGAGCAGCGGCCGCGCATCGAAATTGCCGGTGTGGTCGCCTTTCTTGTGAACGTCGCGCGGAAGCTCCTGAATTTGTAGCGACTGCACCGCATGGGTCAGGGGCTGTAGCTCGTTAATGCGCTTTAAATAGGCGCGCGTGCTTTTGGCGTTCTCGCAAATCCAGCAGGGCAGCCGGGCCGCGATCTGCAGCGTCGTCCAGGGCATCACGTCCTGCAAAGGCGCTTGCGCGTCGCAGCCGAAATCAAGCGGTGCGGGGACCAGGTAAAGCTTGCCTTTGGTGGCGGCGTTCATGAGCGCACCTTTTGGTCTGCAAGCAGGGCGACGCCGGCTGCCTGGATCATTTTGCAGGTACGGATCAGCGGCAACCCGACCAGCGCGGTGGGGTCATCGCTGTCAATCGACTCCAGCAGTGCGATGCCCAAGCCTTCGCTTTTGGCGCTGCCTGCGCAGTCATAGGGTTGCTCGGTGCGCAGGTAGTTTTCTATTTCGTCGTCCGTCAGATCGCGGAAGGTCACCCGAACCGCCGCCAGGCTGCTCTGCTCAAACCCGCTTTCCAGGCACACCACCGCCACAGCGGTTTGGAATACCACGGTTTGCCCCCGCATCTGCCGCAATTGCGCGACCGCTCTTTCATGGGTACCCGGTTTGCCCAATGGCAGGCCATTCAGGTCGGCCACCTGGTCAGCGCCAATAACAACGGCATGAGGAAAAGCGTTTGCAACGGCACGCGCCTTGACCAGGGCCAGACGTTCGGCGAGCCCGCGCGGGGTTTCGCCGGGCTGTGGGCTCTCATCCACCTCGGGCGCGGCTACCTCAAACGGAATTTGCAGGCGCTGCAGCAGTTCGCGGCGGTAGCGCGAAGTCGAGCCCAGTACCAGTGGGCGGGTTCTTGGTGGTGTGGTGACCAGTGAGTTGTCAGGATTCATCCCTCCGATTCTCTTACACTGCACCCATGACCAGACATCTTCAACCCAGCCGACTCGATATGCAGGCTCTCGCCCAGGATGGCGTGCCCCTCATCGAAACCACATTGCTACAAAATATGAAGCGTATTGCGCAGGAAGCGCAAGGGCTGCAGCCCGATTCATCTGTGCAGTGGCAGGCCCGGGCCGAGTTGCGGCCGCGCGCGGATGGCGAAGATGAGGTGTGGCTGCATTTGCAGGCCAAAGCAGCGATTCCCTTGACTTGCCAGCGTTGCATGGGCGGCGTTTTAACCCCGGTGGAAGTAGATCAGTGGTACCGCTTTGTGGCCAATGAAGACATCGCCATGGCCGAAGACGACCAGTCCGAAGAGGATCTGCTGGTCATGGCGCCGCAGTTTGACCTGCTCGCCGTGCTGGAAGATGAGTTGTTGATGGCGCTGCCGCTCGTGCCCATGCATGACGAGTGCCCTGTCGCCCCTGTGCTGCGTGTTGGTGAGGCTGACATCGTGGACGAACCCGCTGAGAAGCCGAATCCTTTTGCTGTGCTGGCGCAACTCAAGAAGAAAAAATAGCTGGTTCGAATGAAGTTGCGAGCCTGGATGCGGTGAGCTTGCATTTCCTCAGGGAAGGGGAATGGGGTTCGATGGAAGTTGCCTTCGCATCAAGCTATAATGCAGGGCTTCGCGTACCAATGTAGTGATACGGCCCCATACGGTCCAGCTACCCCAATTGAAAAATTTGGTGCGTAATTTACCAACCCTACACTCCCTCAGGAGCGGATTATGGCCGTCCAGCAAAACAAAAAGTCACCTTCGAAGCGCGGTATGCACCGTGCGCACAATGCACTGACCGTGCCAGGTCTCGCAGTGGAATCAACCACCGGCGAAACCCATTTGCGTCACCACATCAGCCCCACCGGTTTTTACCGCGGCCGCAAGGTGCTTAAAACCAAAGCTGAAGCGTAATTCACGCTGTAGGCATTGGCCCGCACTCATCCTGCGGGCCTTTCTTTTGCCAGAACTCCAATTCTTGACTGAGCCAGTCTTTCCATGATCAGGATTGCTGTCGATGCCATGGGGGGTGACGTCGGTCCCGCTGTCACGCTCCCGGCAAGTCTGGCGTTTCTGGATGCTCATCCAGAGGCCGCGCTGGTGCTGGTGGGCCAGCCCGAGGTCTTGGCTGCGCACCCGCTGTACGCCCGGCTACGGGCGCATGCCCATTGCCAAATCGCTGCCGCCAGCGAGGTCGTCACCATGGATGATCCGCTCGAAATTGCTTTACGGCGCAAAAAAGATTCGTCCATGCGGGTGACGATCAATCAAGTCAAGGACGGCGTTGCCCAGGCGGCGGTATCGGGCGGCAACACCGGCGCCTTGATGGCCATTGCCCGCTACGTGCTGAAAACCATGGACGGTATTGACCGGCCAGCCATTGCTTCACAGTTGCCGAATGCGGCGGGCGGCGCTACCACAGTGCTTGATCTGGGTGCCAATGTGGACTGTACTGAAGATCATCTGCTGCAGTTTGCGGTCATGGGATCGGCGCTGGTCGCTGCCATCAGCAACAAGCCAGCGCCCAGCGTTGGCTTGCTTAATATTGGCGAAGAAGCAATAAAAGGGAGTGAAATAATCAAAAAAGCCGGCAAACTGATGCAATCAGCATCTAATTCTGGCGATATAAATTTTTATGGAAATGTCGAAGGTGACGATATTTTCAAGGGCACGACGGATCTTGTCGTGTGCGATGGTTTTGTCGGTAATGTGGCGCTAAAAACCAGCGAAGGCTTGGCGCACATGA
>DASUIO010000221.1:0-4258 GCA_036279755.1 Polaromonas sp.
GCGGCCAGCACCGCGCCGCTGCTGCGGCCCAGGCGCAAGGCATGCTTTACCTCACCGGAACCGAAATTTCAGTCACTTTTGCCGATGAAACGGTGCACATCGTGGGTCTGGGTTTTGACCCCGATGACGCAGCCATGCAACAGGGATTGCACAAGACGCGCGGCGGCCGCGAGCAGCGCGCCATGGAAATGTCGGAGTCGCTCGCCAAAGCAGGCATCCACGGCGCGTTTGAAGGCGCATTGAAATTTGTCGGCAACCCTGAACTTATTTCCCGCACGCACTTTGCCCGCTTTCTGGTGGAATCCGGCGTCTGTCGCGAGACCTCCGAGGTTTTTCGCAAATACCTGACCGAAGGCAAGCCCGGCTATGTGCCGCACCGCTGGGCCACGCTGCATGATGCTGTGAGCTGGATCACGAAGGCGCGCGGCATCGCGGTCATTGCCCACCCGGGCCGCTACAGTTTCACCGCCAACGAAGAGTACGCGCTCTTTACCGAATTCAAGACGCATGGAGGCCAGGCGGTGGAAGTTGTCACGGGCAGCCATACCCGACAGGAATACGTGAAATATGCCGAGGTGGCCAAAGAATTCGGCTTGGCCGCATCCCGCGGGAGTGACTTCCACTGCCCGGACGAGAGCTATACCGATCTGGGCGCACTGCCGTTTTTACCGGATGATCTGACACCGGTATGGGAACTGCTGGCAGAGCGCATCCAGTGAAGCTCGGTCCCACACGAACCGCCCCCCACACGCTGGCGGGCATTGCGCTTCTGGTGGTCGCCGTGGCCTGCTTTGCCATACTGGACACCACCACCAAAGCCGTCTCCCTGAGCGTGCCCGTCCTGATGGCGCTGTGGTTTCGCTACGCGTTTCAGGCCATAGCCACCACCGTGGCCGTGCTGCCCAAGCGCCGCTGGACATTGCTGCGAACAGCGCATCCGAGGTTTCAGTGTCTGCGTGGCGTGCTGCTGATCACCAGCAGCGCTTTAGCGTTTTTCAGTCTTCAGCACATGCCGGTGGGCGAGTTCACGGCCATCGTCATGGTCACACCGCTGGTCATTACCCTGCTGGCGTCGCTCACGCTGGATGAGCGGGTTTCCGTGCTGCGCTGGGTATTGGTGATTGGCGGCTTTGTCGGCACCTTGATCATCCTCCGCCCAGGCGGCGAGCGCTTTAACTGGGGCATGCTGCTGCCGCTGGGCCTGGTGGCTTCGAATGCCTGGTTCCAGATTTTGACCAGCCGACTGGCCCGGACAGAAGACCCCTTCACCATGCATTTTTATACCGGCTGGGTGGGCACGCTGCTTGCTTCACTGGCCTTGCCTTTTGTCTGGACTTCGCTGGACTCCTGGACGCTTTGGGCCGGCCTGTGCCTGATGGGCCTCATGGCCACTGTGGGGCATTTCGTGATGATCCTGGCCTATGCCCGTGCGCCGGTGTCCACCCTGACGCCCTTCCTCTATGCCCAGATCGGCTTTGCCATGCTGGGCGGATGGCTGGCGTTTTCACATGTGCCCGATCAGTGGTCCCTGCTCGGCATTGGCATGATCGCGGTCTGCGGTGCGGCAGGCGCCTGGCTCGCTGTGCGCGAGAGCCGGGTCATGATTCAACCGCCTGAATCCTGAGGCGTTTAAGATCCTTGCATGGCCCAGTTTTTTGAAGTTAATCCAGACAATCCCCAAGCACGCCTGCTCAAGCAGGCGGTGGCCGTGCTGGAGCGCGGAGGCATCGCCGCCGTTCCCACGGACTCCAGCTATGCCCTGGTCTGCCAACTGGACAACAAGGCCGCAGCCGACAGGCTGCGCCGAATCCGCGGTGTGGACGACAAGCACCACCTCACCCTGCTGTGTCGCGATTTGAGTGAGTTGTCCAACTACGCACGGGTCGACAACAAGCAGTACCGCCTGCTCAAGGCGGCAACACCCGGGCCTTACACCTTCATTCTTGAAGCCAGCAAGGAAGTGCCGCGCCGCCTCAGCCACCCGTCCCGCAAAACCATCGGCTTGCGCGTGCCCGAGCACAAGGTCTTGCAGGCCCTGCTGGAATTGCATGGCGGACCCCTGCTGGCCACCACACTCATTCCGCGCGGCGAGACCGAGCCACTCAGCGACGCCAACGACATACGCGACCAATTGCAAAATGAACTGGACGCCGTGATTGACGCGGGCGCCTGCTTCCTGATGCCCACCACCGTGATTGACTTGACGGCCATGGGCGATGGCGGCGAGGCGGTGCTGATCCGGCAAGGCCGCGGCGACTTGGCGGCGCTGGGACTGTAGCTGGCCATCGGCCGCGTCTGAGACAATCCACGGATGGATATTGCCAACCTGATTCAAACCATCGCCATTTATGCATTGCCCGTGCTGTTCGCCATCACGGTGCATGAAGCCGCACACGGCTATGTGGCCCGCCATTTTGGCGACAACACGGCGTACATGCTGGGCCGTGTCACCCTGAACCCGCTCAAGCACATCGACCCGATCGGCACCATTGCAATGCCGCTGCTGCTCTATTTCGCAACCTCCGGGGCTTTTCTGTTTGGTTACGCCAAGCCGGTTCCGGTGAATTTCGGTCAATTGCGCAACCCCAAGCGCGACATGATCTGGGTCGCTCTCGCAGGCCCGGGTGCCAATTTGATCCAGGCCTTGTTGTGGGGCATTTTGTTGTACCTGCTGCTGGGTGCCGCCGTCACCGAGCCCTTTTTCATCAAGATGTGCCAAGGCGGCATATTGGTCAATGTCGTGATGTTTGTCTTTAACCTGTTCCCGCTGCCGCCGCTGGATGGCGGCCGCATTCTGGTCGGCCTGCTGCCCTACAAACAGGCCGCGCTGGTTTCACGCGTCGAGCCCTGGGGCTTCTTCATCGTGATGGCACTGATCATTTCCGGGGTCATCACCAAGCTGTGGCTGCTCCCCCTGATGTCACTGACCTTTGCTTTTATTGATATCGTGTTAACGCCTCTGTCCATGCTGGTGAGATGATGACAAACAGACAAACTGACGCCGCCGTGCGTTCCACCCCAAGCGTCTCGCCGCTGCGCTATCTGACCGGCATCACCACCACGGGCGCGCCCCATCTGGGAAATTTCGTGGGTTCCATCCGCCCCTCGGTGGCCGCCAGCCGCCTTGCCGATGTGCAGAGTTTTTACTTCCTGGCCGACTACCACGCGCTGATCAAATGCGACGAACCGGCGCGCATCCAGCGCTCCACCCTGGAAATCGCAGCCAGCTGGCTGGCCGCCGGGCTGGAACCGGAACGCGTGACGTTTTACCGCCAGTCCGACATTCCTGAAATTACCGAGCTCACCTGGTTGCTGACCTGCGTCACCGGCAAAGGCGTGCTCAACCGCGCCCACGCCTACAAGGCCGCCGTCGACAAAAACCAGGCCGCCGGCAACGACCCGGATGTCGATATCAGCGCGGGCCTGTTCATGTACCCGGTGCTCATGGGCGCCGATATCCTGATGTTCAAGGCGCACCATGTGCCGGTCGGGCGCGACCAGATCCAGCACATTGAAATGGCGCGCGACATGGCGCAACGCTTCAACCATCTTTATGGCGAACACTTTGTGCTTCCCGAAGCGGTGACTGAAGAGTCTGTGGCGCTGCTGCCCGGTCTGGACGGTCGCAAGATGAGCAAGAGCTACGACAACACCATTCCCCTGTTCACGCCGCGTGAGCAATTGCGCAAGCTGATCGCCGGCATCGTGACCGACTCACGCGCGCCCGGCGAGGCCAAGGAGGTCGAAGGCTCCGCGCTGTTCCAGATTTACCAGGCATTTGCCAGCGAGTCCGAGACTTCCGCGCTGCGCCTGGCCTATGCCGACGGCATTGCCTGGGGCGATGCCAAACAGCTGCTGTTTGAGCGCATAGAGCGCGATGTGGCGCCCATGCGCGAGCGTTACCACGCGATGATCAACGATCCAGCCAAGATTGAAGCGTTGCTACAGGCCGGCGCCGAGAAAGCGCGCGCCGTGGCAACCCCGTTCATGCGCGAGTTGCGGCAAGCGGTGGGACTGCGCAACCTGGGCTCTCTGTCCGCCGCAGCCCCAAAAAGCAAAGCGGCCAAAACCGCGGCACCGGCTTTCAAGCAATACCGTGAAAAAGACGGCAAGTTTTATTTCAAGCTGCTCGATGCCAACGCCAGAGTGCTGCTGCAAAGCCAGGGCTTTGAATCGCCAAAAGAGGCCGCGCTCACCATTTCAATCCTGCAAAACGAGGGCTCAGCCGCACTGGCGGCGCTGCAGGGCAAGGTTGAGA
>DASUIO010000222.1:0-4145 GCA_036279755.1 Polaromonas sp.
GAGGAAGGCACGCAGGCTAGGCGCGGCGCGAGCCGGTTGCGCCGGTGCCTGGAGTTTTATGGTGTTGTCCATGCTCACTTGGGTGGGTTTCCTGTTTGTGGAAGGCGTCGGCGCCTAGACAGCGATAACTTCGATGTCAGGCTCAATGGTGCGGAGCCGATTTTCTATGCCCCGAAGCGTTCCAGAAATCGCGCTCGGGCAGGTGCCGCACGCGCCCTGGTAGTGAACGGTGAGCTGGTTGCCGTGGAGGCCAAGAACGTGCAGATCACCGCCGTCGCCCTGCAAATAGGGGCGAATCTCCAGGTCGAGCAGCACGTTGATGTCGTCCAGTCGCTGCTGGTCGTGTTCGCTCAGATCCGCCACTGTGGCCCGCGCCGCAAAGACTGTTGCGGCCGATTGATCGCTGGCTGCGGGCGCGGCACGCAAGGGGACCGCAATCTCGCGTGCCAGCTGTTCCCAGTCGGCCTGGCCATCCTGCGTGACAGTGAGCCAGCGATCGACATAGAAGACGTTGGTGACGTGCGCAATCGCAAACAGGGCGCGCGCCAGCGCGTCGCCCTGGGCCTGCTCGGCGTTTTCGTACGAATGCGCTATGCCCCAGGTGAGCGGTTCACGCAGAATGAACTTCATCGCGTTGGGGTTCGGTGTTTCTTCGATTTCGGCGATTTTCGGCATGTCAATGTCCTGTAGGTAAAGCCACCACGGGTGGCTTCAGGCGTCGCCAAGCGGGGTGTGCATCGGGTCCGCATCGGCCTCGGTTGACGCGCTGGGTTCGGCGTTGAACGCGGCCTGCAGCGTGTGCCACGGCAGAATGGCGCATTTCACGCGCATCGGCAGTTCGCTGATGCCAGAGAAAACCGCCAGCCGGCCGATGTGGGGCCCGATGGGCTGGCCGCTCCTGGCGTCGATCCGGCCGGTGGCCATGTCAACGAACTCGTGGATCAGGTTCTCTGCGTCGGCCTTGCTCTTGCCTTTGACCGCCACCGTCATCATCGATGCCGACGCCTTGCAGATGGCGCACGACTCGCCGTGAAAGGCGATGCTGCTGATGGTGTCGCCAGCCAAGTCGAGCGCGACGTGGATGTGGTCACCACACAGCGGATTCAGCCCTTCGGCATGGTGGCTAGGGTGCTCGAGCTCGCCGAAGTTGCGCGGCTTGCGGTTGTGGTCGAGGATCACCTCCTGGTACAAGGCTTTTGGGTCGGCGCTCATTGGGAATCCTCCGTGCTGCGCACTGCGGAATTCGCCCTTGGGAACGGCCCGGCGGCGCTCATGCGAATACCTTTTGAACGCTGCGGATTCCCGCGACGAGCGCGTCCACGTCGGCCAGCGTGTTGTAGAACGCAAACGAGGCGCGCGAGGTGGCCACCACACCGAGGCGCTTCATCAAAGGCTGGGCGCAGTGGTGACCGGTGCGCACCGCAACACCTTCCTGATTCAGCAAGGTGCCAACGTCATGCGGGTGGATGCCCTGAACTGCAAACGACAGCACTGCGGCCTTGTCCTGGGCCGTGCCAATCAGGCGCACGCCGGGCAGCGACCCCATCTGTTCAGTGGCGTGGCGCAGCAAATCGTGTTCGTGCGCTGCGATGGCCGACATGCCGATGCTGGAGAGGTAATCGACTGCCGCACCGAAGCCGATGGCCGCGGCGATCGGCGGCGTTCCGGCCTCGAACTTGTGCGGAATCGTGTTGTAAGTGGTCTTTTCAAACGTGACGGTATGGATCATGTCGCCACCGCCCTTGAACGGCTGCATTTCTTCGAGTAGCGCGGCGCGGCCATACAGAATGCCGATGCCGGTCGGGCCACAGAGCTTGTGGCCCGAGAAAGCATAGAAGTCGCAGTCAAGATCCTGCACGTCCACCGCCAGGTGCGGCGCGGCTTGCGCGCCGTCGATCAGCACCGGGACGCCGCGCGCATGGGCGAACGCGATCATCTGCTTGACCGGGTTGATGCTGCCCAGCGCGTTCGAGACGTGGCCGATGCTGACGAAGCGGGTGCGTTCGTTGAAGAGCGCTTCGTACTCGTCCACCAGCAGCTCACCGGCGTCGTTGATCGGCACGACGCGGATCGTTGCGCCCTTTTCAGCGGCGAGCATCTGCCACGGCACGATGTTCGAGTGGTGCTCCAGCACGGTCAAAATGATTTCGTCGCCAGCTTTGATGAACTTGCGGCCCCAGCCCTGCATGACGAGGTTGATGCCCTCGGTGGTGCCGCTGGTGAAGATCACCTCGCGCGCTTCGCGTGCGTTGATGAAACGCTGCAGCTTGGCGCGCGCCGCCTCGTAGGCGGTGGTGGCCGTTTCTGACAAATAGTGCACCGCGCGATGAATGTTGGCGTGCTCGCTCGTCTGGTAGCGCACCAGCCGGTCGATCACGGTCTGCGGCATCTGGCTCGATGCGGCGTTGTCGAGATAGACCAGCGGCTTGCCGGCAACCGTGAGCTTGAGAATCGGAAACTCAGCGCGAATCCGGGCCACATCGAAGGTGGGTGCCGTTGCGGAAGTTGACGTGTTGATCATGGCTGGCCTGTGGTTTGTTCAAGCACCGTCTGTTCAAGCTGCCGCCGCAGCGACGCGACGGGAATGCGGTTGATGACTTCAGCACCGAATGCGTAGGTCAGCAGATTGCGCGCCACGGTTTCCGGCAGGCCGCGGCTTTGCAGGTAGAAGACTTCCTCGCTGTCGAGCTGGCCGACGGTTGCACCGTGCGTGCATTTCACGTCGTCGGCGAAAATTTCGAGTTGCGGCTGGGTATCGACCAGCGCCTTGCCCGTCAACAGCAGGTTGCGGCTCGATTGCGCCGAATCGGTTTTCTGTGCACCGGGTCTAACCATCACCTTGCCGTTGAAGACCGCGTGCGCGGCGCCGCCCACGATGCATTTGTGCAACTGGCGACTGACGCCGTGCGGCTTGGCGTGGTCGATGAAGGTGTGCGTGTCGGCAAGCTGCTCCGCACCGATCAGCGCCAATCCGTCGAGTGAGCATTCCGCTGCGTCGGCGGTTTGCACAACGCTGAGGTCGAGCCGGGAAATCTGTGCGCCCAGTGCAATGCTGACCGAGTGATAGCGGCTCGCAGCCCCAAGCGACACGGCGCAGCTGGCCATGTGGAAGGCCTGGCCGCTCTCGCGCTGCACGCGGATATGTTCGACCTGCGCGTTGGCAGCCAACACCACCTCAGCGAGCGCGTTGGTGAAGTACGCGCCATCGTGCAAGGCTGCGTAGTCTTCAATCACCGTCACTGCGCTACCGCTCTCGGCCACCAGCAGGACGCGCGGGTGGCTGGCAAGGTCAGGCTGCGTTGAGAGGAAGAGCAAATGCACCGGTGTCGCAATCGAGGTCTCGCGCGGCACGATGACCACCGCAGCGTCATGCAGGACGGCGGTGTTGAGCGCCGGAAACAGCGCATCGTGGAAGGGCGCGTGCTGGCCGAGATGCGCCGCAATGCTGGCGGTCTGCGTTGCCGGGGCTGACAACAAGGTGCTGACCACGACGCCAGCTTCAGCGGTGATGCTGGAGAGCTGCGGCGCATGGACGCCGTCCACAAAAACGAGCCGGGTCGTCGCCTCTTCAATGTGCAGGTGCCCGATGTCGCCCGCCTGCAACGCGGTCGGCGTGCGCAGCGGATGAAACGATTGCCGGGTCAGCGCTGAAATGTTGGTGAAGCGCCAGGCTTCGTCGTGCGGAGTGGGTAGCGTGAGCGCGCCGACCCGCTCCAGCGCCTCGGCGCGCAGCGCTTTGAGCCATTCCAGCGTCGTTGGCGCCACGCTGCCGGGTGCTGGCGCCAGACTGGCGAGCAGGCTGTCCAGAACGCCTCGGGCAACGGCGGCTTCAGTGCTCATGACAAGGCCCCTGCGGCCTCTGCTTCGGCCTCGATCCAGTCATAGCCGCGTTCCTCGAGTTCGAGCGCGAGTTCCTTGCCGCCGGTCCGGATGATGCGGCCGGCGCTCATCACATGCACGTAGTCGGGAACGATGTAGTTCAGCAGGCGCTGGTAGTGCGTGACCAGCACGATGGCGTTGTCCCTGGTGGCGAGGTGATTGACGCCTTGCGACACCACGCGCAGCGCGTCGATGTCAAGCCCCGAGTCGGTTTCGTCAAGGATGGCCAGGCTGGGCTCCAGCAGTGCCATTTGCAGGATCTCGTT
>DASUIO010000223.1:0-11161 GCA_036279755.1 Polaromonas sp.
TGGGTTTTGGCGCTGGCCTGAGCCCGGTGGCGCCCGGAACCGCCGGCACGCTATGGGCCTGGCTGTCGTTTCTGGTCTTGCAGCACTGGCTGTCGCCTGCAGCGATGGGGTGGCTGATCGCGGCCTCCATTCCCGCGGGCTGGTGGGCCTGCACGGTCACGGCCCGGAACATGCGGGTGCTCGATCCGGCAAGCATCGTCTGGGACGAAGTCGTGGCCTTCTGGCTGGTGCTGTGGCTGGTCATGCCCACGGGCTTCCTGGGCCAAATAATGGCGTTCGGCCTGTTTCGCTACTTTGACGTGGCCAAACCCGGACCGGTCGGCTGGGTCGATGGCCTGGCGCACGACCTGGACCCGCAATCCAACCGGCACGCCTGGTCATTGGCCGGCCTGGGCATCATGGCCGACGACCTGGTGGCCGCAGGCGGCGCGCTGCTGGTCATCGCGCTTTGGAGGTTTTTCTGATGACTGCTTCCCCCCTGCCTGGTTCGCTATCAAATTCAGAGTGTCTAACGATTTCAGCGTATGGGCTGGTGGCCGATTTGGCTGATTGCCTTCAAAAGAAACACTGGCAGCTGACCACGGCGGAAAGCTGCACCGGCGGCCTGATTTCAGCAGCCTGCACCGAGCTGGCCGGCTCCAGCGTGTGGTTTGAACGCGGCTTTGTGACGTATTCGAACGCCGCCAAAACGGAACTACTCGGCGTCGGTGCCGCGCTGATTGAGCAGCAAGGCGCGGTCAGCGAAGACGTGGCGCGGGCCATGGCGCAAGGCGCGATTCGCCACTCCCGCGCTCAAGTGGCAGTGGCCGTCACCGGCGTGGCGGGCCCCAGCGGCGGCAGCGCAGCCAAACCCGTGGGAATGGTCTGCTTCGGCTTCATGGTGGACGGCCAACTCAGCAGCGAGACACGCCGCTTCGCAGGCGACCGGCGCCAGGTGCGTCAGGCCACGGTGCGCCATGCCATACAAGGGCTGCTGGCTTTACTGAAGTAAGTGGAGCGTGACAGGCTCGCCGCCAGCATCCCCCTGTGCTTGTGCGAAAAAAATCCGAATCAGGCTTCAGCCCTTGAAGGACGGAAGTAGACAGCGATCTATTCAGTAGCCATTCAAGTCAATTTACGCGTACCCTGGCAGCGGGTGTCCGCGTAGCGGCTGCAGCCCCAGAACCGTTTTCCGGACAGGGTGCCGCTGCTCACTTGGCGCAGCACCATCTCTGCGCTGCACAGCGGGCAAACGGGCAAGGCACGGACTACGGGCTCTGCGATTCGCGGCGGCGCCTCCGGCATGAGCGCCGGTCGCACGACTGGGGCTGATACGGCTTCGGCCTGCGCACGAATACCGCGCAGCAGGGCCTTGCCGTCGATGAGTTGCAGTTCCCGTCCCTCGGAAAAATGCCGCGCCTCGTCGGTGAACTCGCCAGACGTGACGACAAAACCGCCCGCCACGCGGCCAGTTGCAATCACGCCATGCAACTCGCGCACCGGCTGGACGCCCACGCGCAGCGCCCGCCAATGCTTGCACTGCACCAGGTAGCGGTCTGGACCTTTTTGCAGCAGCATGTCCACGCTACCGTCCGTCCCGCCGTCGCCATTGTCCAGCACCTTGAAGCCCTGCCGCCGGAAATACTCGCAGACCAGTATCTCGAAGTCACGCCACTTCATGTACCCCGCACCATCAGCCCGCTGGTCGGCCGCGTCATGCCCTTGCGCATCTTTGCGCCGCTTGAATGCCGAGACCCCCGCGGCAAGCAAAAAAATGAACGGCAGCACATACTGCCCACCCATGACCAGCCCTCTCCATAGGGCCGAAACGGCCAGGTTGCCGACCTGCCCCGCGTGCATGGAAGCGGGCAAAGGCCTCTGCGCCACCGCGTGCAACAACACATAGCTGAGCGCCGCCAGCGCCACGCCAACCCACCACGGCAAACGGCTCGTGATCTCGACCAAATCGTCCGTCAGGCTTTGCTTGTTGGGTCGCGTCATGTCCTTATTCTCCTCGATTAGTCCCTATTACCTGCCGCTAGCGCTTGGTCAACGATGGTCTGCGCTTCCGCCAGGAGGCTGCGCAAATGCTCCGCCCCACGAAAACTCTCGGCATAAATCTTGTAGATGTCTTCAGTGCCGGACGGGCGCGCGGCAAACCAGCCGTGTTCGGTGACCACCTTCAGCCCGCCAATGGCCGCGTCATTGCCCGGTGCGCGGGTGAGCACGGCCTGAATCGCTTCGCCCGCCAGGCTGGTGGAGGTCACCTGTTGGGGCGAGAGTTTCGACAATTTTTCCTTCTGGGCCGGCGTTGCGACAGCCTGGATGCGGTCGGCGGCGGGCGCGCCAAACTCGTGCGTCAGGTCGCTGTAGAGCTCACCCGGATCACGGCCCATCCGCGCGCTGATCTCGGCCGACAGTAAAGCCGGGACGATTCCGTCTTTATCCGTCGTCCAGACGCTGCCGTCACGCCGAAGGAAAGACGCGCCCGCACTTTCTTCGCCAGCGAAGCCCAGCGAACCATCGAGCAGACCGGCGGCAAACCACTTGAAGCCGACCGGCACTTCGACCAATTTGCGCCCCAGCCTGGCGGCCACGCGATCGATCATCTGGCTGCTCACCACGGTTTTCCCGATGGCAGCACCCTGCTGCCATTCAGGCCGATGCTGGAACAGATAGTCGATGGCCACCGACATATAGTGATTCGGCGGCAGCAGGCCGCTGTGCGTGACAATGCCGTGCCGGTCGTGATCGGTATCGCAGGCAAAAGCGATATCGAAGCGGTCCTTCAAGCCAATCAGGCTTTGCATGGCGTAGGCGGAAGACGGGTCCATGCGGATCTGGCCGTCCCAGTCGAGCGTCATGAAACGGAATGTGGCATCGACCGCCGGATTGACGATGCTCAGGTCGAACTGGTAGCGATCAGCAATCGCCGACCAGTAATGAACTCCGGCGCCACCGAGCGGATCGACGCCCATGCGAATGCGCGCGCCGCGAATCGCGTCCATATCGATCACCTGGTCGAGGTCGTTCACGTAAGCGTTCAGAAAATCGTGTGCGTGGGTGGTCGAAGCGTGGAGCGCCTTTTCATAAGGAATCCGCAGCACGCCTTGAAGGCCGTCCTGAAGCAATTCATTGGCCTGTTTTTCAATCCAGCCGGTGACGCTGGTATCCGCCGGGCCGCCGTCCGGCGGGTTGTACTTGAAGCCGCCATCTTCCGGCGGGTTGTGCGATGGCGTGATGACAATGCCGTCGGCCAGGCCCGTTGTTCGCCCGCGGTTATAGGCAAGAATCGCATGGGACACGGCGGGCGTCGGCGTGTATTCGCCACCCGCTGCCATCATCACCTCCACACTATTGGCCGCCAGCACTTCCAGCGCACTGACAAAGGCCGGCTCGGACAGCGCGTGGGTGTCGATGCCGATGAACAGCGGGCCGTCGATGCCGCGCTGCTTGCGGTAGCGGCAAATGGCCTGGCTGATCGCCAGCACATGGGCCTGGTTGAAGGTTTTTCCGAAGGCCGAACCGCGATGACCGGAGGTGCCGAAGGCCACCCGCTGCAAGGGAATGGCAGGATCGGGCACCTCGCTGTAATAGGCGGTGATGAGCTTGGCGACGTTGAGCAGATTCTCCGCGGGTGCCGGCTTCCCGGCCAGCGGGCTGATTTTCTGGGTCACTGGGCTTGATTGGCTCATTGTCTATCTCCTGTGGCCGGTGCCCGTTTTGCCCAATGACATGCAGTTTTCGCCTGGGCGGTGGCAGATGCTCGATGACGGTCCCAAACAAATGAATCGCCCCCACCCATCGACCTGATGTGCAGTGCCGGAACAGTGAATCCCGGGCTTTGCTGCAAATTTCCGCAGCGGGCCTCAGGAGCTCTGCAGCAGTGCACCCGGATCTTCGCTTTCCATCACCTGCGCCGCCCAAACCGCGAGCTTGGCGGTGTCGGATCGCAAAATTTGCTGCTTGACCGCAAGGATCTGTGACGGGTGCATGGAAAAGCTGCGCAGCCCCAAGCCCAGCAACAGCCGCGTCATGGCCACGTCACCCGCCATTTCGCCGCACACCGTGACCCCTTTGCCCTGACGCTGGCATTCGGCAATGGTGTCGGCAACCAGACGCAGCACAGCCGGGTGGCAAGGGTCGTACAAATGCGCTACGGCTTCATCCGCGCGGTCTATCGCCAGCGTGTACTGAATCAGGTCGTTGGTGCCTATTGACAGAAAGTCAAAATACCTGAGAAAGAGCCTGACCGTGAGCGCCGCGGCCGGAATTTCGATCATGGCGCCCAGCCGCACCGGGCCGTTGGGAATGCCTTGGTTGTCCAGCTGAGCGCGCGCATGGTCTATCAGCGACACTGTCTGGCGGATCTCGCTGCCATGGGCCAGCATGGGTACCAGCAGGTTGACCGGGCCATGCACGGCAGCCCGCAAAATCGCACGCAGCTGCACCAAAAACATGGGTGGGTCTGCCAGACTCCAGCGAATGGCGCGCAGCCCCAGCGCCGGGTTCAGTTGACGGTCTTGCGCTTTGCCGGTGAACCTGTCGATGAGTTTGTCCGCACCTATATCCACGGTGCGAATGGTGACCGGCAGGCCCTGCATGCCTTCAATGGCCTTGCGGTAAGCCAGGTACTGCTCCTGCTCGTCGGGCAGCTTGCCGCTGCGGCCCATGAACAGAAATTCGCTGCGAAACAGTCCCACGCCGACCGCGCCGACCTTCATGGCGCCCACCGTGTCATCGGGCATTTCGATATTGGCCAGCAGTTCGACGCGTTGCCCATCCATGGTGACTGCAGGCGTGTGCTTGAGCCGGTTCAGCCGCTCGCGCGCCAGTTCGCCCTGGCGCTGCTGGAAACCATATTCGGCCAGGATGATGGGCGACGGGTCAACAATCAGCACACCGGCATCGCCGTCGATAATGACCCAGTCGTCTTGCTTGATCAGCTGGCTGGCACTGCGCGCACCCACCACCGCCGGAATGTCCATGCTGCGCGCCACAATTGCCGTGTGCGAGGTCTTGCCGCCCACGTCGGTCGCAAATCCGGCAAACAGGCTTTGCTTGAACTGCAGCATGTCGGCTGGAGAAATATCGTGCGCCACCAGCACCAGAGGCACATCCATGGTGTCATCCAGTAACAGGTCCTGCTGGGACTGCCTGCGGCTTGCCCCGGCCTGCCCGGCGGGCTGCACTGGCGAGGCAACGCCCTTCATGTGGCGCAGAATGCGTTCCACCACCTGTTCCAGATCAGCCTTGCGCTCGCGCAGGTACGGATCTTCCATGTCGTCGAACTGGCGCGCAATGCTCTCGTACTGCGTGGTCAAGGCCCACTCGGCGTTGTAGTGTCGATCGGCAATCCAGTGCTTCACGCCGTTGATCAGTTGCTCGTCCTGCAGCAGCATCAGGTGGACATCGAGCAAGGCAGTGATTTCGTGCGGCGCATCTTTCGGCAGGTCCTGCTGCAAGCGCATGATTTCGTCCATGACGGCATTGCGGGAGATCCTGACACGCGTGATCTCTTCGACTATTTTTTCAGCATCGATGAAGTAGTGCGCCACATCGGCACGGCTTGACGCCACGAGCACGGCGCGGCCAATCGCAATACCCCGCGAAACCGCCAGACCGTGGACTGAGAAAGTCATTCAGTTTCCCTGAAAGAAGCGACAAGCGTGGGGGCCGAAGTGCACCGCGCCGGGCCGCCCCAAGCAAGCACAACCCCCTCGGGGGGCAGCGCAGCACGCGAAGCGACAAGCGCGGGGGCCATTCACTCTCCCTCGCCAAATTTGTCAGCGATGAGTGCCAGCAAGGCCTCCATCGCGGCCTGTTCGTCGGCTCCGCTGGTTTCGATTTCGACGGTGCTGCCGAGGCCGGCCGCCAGCATCATCACCCCCATGATACTTTTCGCATTGACGCGGCGCTCGCCTCTGCTCATCCAGACCTCGCAATCAAAGCTGCTGGCGAGTTTGGTGAGTTTGGCGGATGCCCGGGCATGCAAACCCAGCTTATTGTTGATGTTCGTGCTGGTCTTGATCATGATTTTTACGGACTTGATTTTGCGGCGCGGTGATGGCCACCTGCATCACGCCTTGCGTGGCGCCCACCATTGCGCGCGCTGCCAGCGCGTCGAGCGATTCGTGCCGGTAGGAGACGGTGCGCAGCAGCATCGGCAAATTGACGCCGGTGATCAGCCTGGAGTTCACGCCATCGACCAGCTTTTGCGCCACATTGCAGGGTGTCGCGCCAAAAACATCCGCCAGCACCAGCGTGTGTGAGTTGCCCATCTGTTCCAGCATGATGCGCGCCTGGGCCAGCGTTTCTTCGGGCGGCATGTCGGGCTGCACGTCCAGCGCCGCCACGCCCGCCGCATTGTCTGGAAACACATGCAACACGCACTGGCGCAGGGCCGTTGCCAGCGGCGCGTGGGCGATGATGAAAATACCGTTCATTGCGGTCAATTATCGACTTTCACACTGAGGAAATAGCCATATGAGGCGATACAGCAACATAAAAACACAGCCATGGCGGCCTGAAAGCTCGCCACCTGCGCCAGACCCAAGGCTGCAAACGCGTCAATCAGCAAGCCGATGCTCCACTGCACGACAAACACGCCAGCAAAGATCATCAGGTTGTAGGCCGATAAGGCGCGCCCCGCCAGCGAGGCCTGAAAAGCCATTCCCACGGCCGGCTGGGACAGCCCCATGACACTGGATGCCACGCAAAACAAGGCCCAACCCAGCCAGCCGGTCGAAGCGCCAGCCAGAATATTGAAAGCCAGCGCCACCAGACTGAGGGGCAGACCCCAGCCGATCAAGCGATTGGCGCTCCAGCCGCGCTGGGCCAGCCAGGGCGTGACCATGCCCCAGCTCAAAAAGGTCACCAGCATGGCGGCATTGATGTAAAAAAGCCCGGTCGCCGCCTCAAGCGGGGTGTAGCCCGCCACCTTGACCATCCACGGGCCGGCCCACAACGTCTGCACCGCCAACAGACCACCGTAGTTGAAAAAAGCCAGCGGCGCCATTCTTTGGAAGTAACGGCTTTTCCAAACATGGGCGTAACTGGCTTGCGGAGGTGACGGATTTGAAGCGACAAGCGTGGGGGCCACATCCCATTTAGGCACCACCCACGCAATAGCCACCATCGACAGCAAAATCATTGCCGCCAGAATCCAGAACAGCGGGCGCCAGCCCGTGAGCGGCATCAGCCACTGCACCGGCAAGGTAGAGGCCAGCATGCCGAGTGAGCCAGTCATCAGCATCCATGAATTGGCGCGCAGCATCATAGCGGCGTCAAACCAGCGGCGGTAGCCGGTCAGCGGCGCCATCAGGCAGGCGCTGACGCCCATGCCCACCAGCACGCGAGCGGCCAGCAGCCAGGCAAAGCTGCTGGCCATCGAAAAAGCCAGGCAGCCCAGCACGGCCAGGCTCAAAAAATACAGGATCACGCGCTTCGGCCCATGGCGATCCAGCCAGCTGCCCAGCGGCAACTGAACGGAGGCGAAGCCCAGAAAATAGCCACCCGCCAGCAGACCCAGGTCGCGCGCATGCAGTGAAAAATCCTGCGTCAGGACCGGCGACAGCGTGGCCGTGATGGCGCGAACCAGCGCAGAACAGAAATAAGCGGCGGCAAAGGCCAGAAAAACGATCGCGCCGGTTTTACGGTCAAGTCGGCCCTGATGGGCCTCGTCGGGCAAGGCATTGTCTGCAATCGTCATTGGGGGAGGAGCCGGTTTAGAGGGGGATCGATTACTCGAATCCGAGGTTGGAAAAAAAAGTTTCGGCCACCTCAGGCGTGATCTGCGCAGAATAAATCACCGCCTGAAACACCTGCGAACCCTGGGCAAAATAGGCGGCCTGTCCGCTCACGGCCGTGCCGTCCGCGCGCTGCCCCTGCGCCTTGACCAGCACAGGGCCAGGCTCGGCCGCTGCGCCGGGAAGCTTGATCGGGAGTATCTGACTGGTGGCCGGCCCGGCTTTCATGTTGGCCAGCGTCAGACTTTGCCACTGGGCAAGCACGGGTGCGGCCTTCGATGGATCCCCCAGGTCCGCCACCGCCACGGCAAAGGTCGCGCCGCCAGCATCGCAACCCAGCATGGACAGCGTACTCGACTGGCCGCCGAGCGGCACGATCTTTTGCGCCCTGTCGGGTTTGCAGGGCAAAAGAAGACTGAGCCGTGTGTTCTCGGGGCGCACCTCGCGCCAGTTGAAGGCGGGGCTGCAAGCGGCCAAAGCCAGCAGCCCCGCTGCAGCAGAAAGCGTCCAGGTCCGTCGTGGCATCAAGCGCTTTATAAGCTTGTAAATCGTCAGCATGCCGTGCACTTTACAGGCATTCGCGGCCGCCTTGGGCCAGGGGAGCCGACAGTGAAGGCAAAATGAGGCCATGAACTCTCTCCAAGGCATTCGCATTCTCGATTTGTCCCGCGTTCTCGCGGGTCCGTGGTGTACCCAGACGCTGGCTGACCTGGGCGCCGACGTCATCAAGATCGAGCGCCCGGGCACCGGTGACGACACGCGCACCTGGGGTCCGCCATTTTTGAAAGACGAGCAAGGCGCGGAAACGCAGGAAGCGGCCTATTACCTCGGCACCAACCGCAACAAGCGCTCAGTCACCTGTGACATTGCACAGCCCGCCGGCCAGGACCTGATACGTGAACTGGCCACGCATTGCGATGTGTTTGTCGAGAACTTCAAGGTCGGCGACATGGCACGCTACGGGCTCGATTACGAATCGATCAAAGCCATCAACCCGCGCCTGGTTTATTGCTCGGTCACCGGCTTTGGCCAGAACGGGCCCTATGCCGAACGCGCCGGTTACGACTACGCGATTCAGGGCATGGGCGGCTTGATGAGCATCACCGGTGAACGCGATGACTTGGGCGGCGGCCCGCAAAAAGTGGGCGTCGCCGTGGCGGACTTGATGACCGGCATGTATGCGACCGTGGCAATACTCGCCGCCCTGCGCCACGCCGAAAAAACCGGCGAAGGCCAGCAAGTGGACATGGCGCTGCTCGACACCCAGGTGGCCATGCTCGCCAACTTGGGCGCCAACTACCTGGTGAGCGGCCAAGTACCGCAACGCGTCGGCAATGCGCACCAAAACATCGTGCCCTACCAGGTGTTTGAGGTGGCGCCCGCCGCAGATGGCAGCAAGGACCACCTGATACTGGCCGTGGGCAACGACTCGCAGTACGTGAAGTTCTGCACCGTCGCCAATATTCCCGAGCTGGGCGTGAACCCGCTGTTTGCCAAAAACCGCGACCGCGTGATCCACCGGGGCCAGCTGGTGCCGATTCTTGAAACGGTGATGAAAACCCGCAGCAAGGCCGACTGGCTGGCCGTACTGGAGGCCGCCAAGGTGCCGTGCGGCGCCATCAACAACCTGGCCGAGGTATTTGCCGACCCGCAAATCGACGCGCGCGACATGGTCACGCACTGGCAGCATCCGTTCAAGAACGATTTGCCACTGGTGTCCAGCCCCATCAAGCTCAGCGCCACGCCGGTGCGCACTGACTTGCCGCCACCGCTGCTGGGCCAGCATACCGAAGAAGTGCTGCGCAGCGTGCTGAACTACTCCGACGCACAATTGGCTGAACTGAAGCAAAAGGAGGTGATCTGATGGCAAATTTCGTTCTGGTGCATGGCGCATGGCATGGCGGCTGGTGCTGGCAGCGCGTGACGGCGGTGCTACAAAAAGATGGCCACCGCGTGCATGCGGTGACGCTGACCGGCCTGGGCGAGCGCGCCCACCTGCTATCGCCTTCCATCACGCTGGATACACACATCGACGACGTGATCAGCGCCATCGAGGTCGAGGAGCTCAGCGATGTTGTTCTCGCCGTTCATTCCTATGCCGGCATGATTGGCACGGCAGTGGCCGACCGCCTGTCCAAGCGGCTCAAGCATCTGGTGTATGTCGATGCGGTGGTGCCCAAACCCGGCGAAAGCTGGAGCAGCACCCAGTCGGCAGCCACACAGCAGCAGCGCCTGGCAGCGGCCCAGGCCTCGACCCGCTTCAGCTTTCCACCGCCCGACCCCGAGGTGTTTGGCCTGCATGACGCCGACCGCGCCTGGGTCAAGCGCCGCCAGACGCCGCACCCCGGCAACACCTACCAGTCGCCGCTGAACTTTGATGTGCAGCGCGTCGCGGCCGTGCCGCGCACCTTCATCAGTTGCACCCAGCCCGCGCTGCCTACGATAGAGCCCAGCCGCCTGCGCGTGAAGGACCCCAAGTTCTGGGACGGCGAGTGGCGGCCCAATTCCAAAATCGTCGAGCTCAAAACCGGCCACGACCCCATGATCAGCGAACCCGCAGCGCTGGCCCGCATTCTGCTGGATTGTGCCGGGTAGTCCCGTTGGGCGGACAGCCGTTCTCCGCCGCGCTGGCGATAGAGTTGTCGGCCGACATCAAGCTGATCAGCGCGCACCTGAAGACATTGAAGGTCGCTCGCCTGGCAACCTTCCGCCGTAAAGGGAAATATGTGGTCTACCTGCTTACGAGCGGTGACGGGGCTGGCATTCAGTGAGGCACTGATGCCTTCAACCATCGTGATGTCAATAGTGCACGGGGCTGTCCTCGGCGGTGTTCTGGCACCAGGCAACGGTTTCGTTACGCTGCCGATTGATTCGGTGCGCGCTGCCGGGGCCGTGCGGCTGTCGGTCGGCATGATGACGACGTCCAATGAGGTGAGTCGCGCCACCAACGGCTTGATCGAGGCGTGGCGCAAGGTGGCCAATCCGTGACGCCGCAAGAGTATGACGCGTGGTATGACAGTCCGCGCGGACGCTGGATGGGTGATGCTGAGTTCGAGCTTCTGTGTCGCCACCTCGATACCAAACCTGGCACAAGCCTGCTCGACGTGGGTTGCGGTACGGGTTGGTTCACCCGTCGACTTGCTGCGGCTGGCCTGCAGGTGACCGGCCTGGACATCGATTTTGACGCGCTCGCCTTCGCCCGCGAGCGGTCGGATATCGGCATCTCCTACGTGGCAGGGGACGCTCGTCGCCTGCCTTTCCCTGACCAATCCTTTGATCAAGCCATCTCGATCACAGCACTGTGCTTCGTGGATGACTGGCCTCGCGCGATTGCGGAGATCGTCCGGGTCGCGCGACACCGCTTCGTGCTTGGATTACTCAACCGGCACAGCCTGCTGTGGCGCGACAAGGGCCGGGATGGCGGCAAGGGCGCT
>DASUIO010000224.1:0-3354 GCA_036279755.1 Polaromonas sp.
AGCCCCGAAAACAAGAGAATCGAAGAAGGAGAACCTTCATGCCCCACAGTCTCAAAATCACCCCGCAGGAAGCCCTTCAGCGCACCATCGAGCACCGCGAGATCTTCCACGACGAAATGCTGCACCTGATGCGCCTCATCATGAGCGGCGAGATGTCGCCGGTGATGATGGCCGCCCTGATCACCGGGCTGCGTGTCAAGAAGGAAACCATCGGCGAAATCACCGCTGCGGCGCAGGTGATGCGCGAGTTTTCCACCAAGGTCGATATCGCCGACAAAACGCATTTGGTCGATATCGTGGGCACGGGCGGTGACGGCTCGCACACCTTCAATATTTCGACTTGCGCCATGTTTGTCGCTGCTGCGGCGGGTGCCAAGGTCAGCAAGCACGGCGGGCGCAGTGTCAGCAGCAAGTCGGGCAGTGCCGATGTGATTGAGTCCTTGGGTATCAACATCAACCTGTCGCCCGAGGCCATTGCGCGGTGTATCGACGAAGTGGGGGTGGGTTTCATGTTTGCGCCCAACCACCACCCGGCCATGAAAAATGTCGCGCCTGTCCGCAAAGAGCTGGGCGTGCGCACCATTTTCAATATTCTGGGCCCACTGACCAACCCGGCCAGCGCGCCCAACATCCTGATGGGCGTGTTTCATCCCGACCTGGTGGGCATCCAGGTTCGCGCGCTGCAGCGTCTGGGCGCCGAGCACGCGCTGGTGGTGTACGGCAAGGATGGCATGGACGAAGTCAGCCTGGGCGCGGCCACTTTGGTGGGCGAGCTCAAAAACGGCGAGATCACCGAATACGAAATCCACCCCGAGGACTTCAACCTGCCGATGGCCAGCAACCGCACGCTGCGCGTCGAGACCTCAGAACAGTCCAAAGCCATGCTGCTCGGCGTGCTGGACAACCAGCCGGGGGCGGCGCGCGACATTGTCATTCTCAATGCCGGTGCGGCTCTGTATGCCGCCAATGTGGCCGACTCGATACAAAGCGGCATTCATCTTGCACGGGCCGCTCTCGAATCGGGCGCCGCCAAAGCGCGGTTGCAGCAACTCATTTCCATCACCCAGGCACTTGCCGCTTGAAATTCGCAGCCCTCAGCTGCAGTCTGAATACCATGACCGATATCCTGAACAAAATTATTGCCGTCAAGCGTGAAGAAATCGCGGAAGCGATCAATCGGAAGCCGCTGGCCGCCATGCGCAAAGACGCAGAGTCGCGCGTGCTGACGCGAGACTTCGTCGGTGCCCTGCGCGCCAAAATTGCGGCTGGTCAGCCCGCGGTGATTGCCGAAATCAAAAAGGCCAGCCCGTCCAAAGGCGTGCTGCGCGCCGATTTCATTCCCGCAGACATTGCACAGACCTATGCCGAATCTGGTGCGGCCTGTTTGTCAGTGCTCACGGACAAACAATTTTTTCAGGGCAGCATCGACTATTTGAAACAGGCCAGAGCCTCGTGCAGTTTGCCGGTGCTGCGCAAGGATTTCATGGTCGATCCCTACCAGATTTATGAATCGCGCGTCATGGGGGCCGACTGCATTTTGCTGATCGCCGCTTGCCTGGACGATGCGCAGATGAAGGCGCTGGAAGCGCTGGCGCTGTCACTCGACATGGCGGTACTGGTCGAAGTGCATGACGAGGCCGAACTCGTACGCGCGCTCAAGCTAAAAACGCCGCTGATCGGCATTAACAACCGCAACCTCCAGACCTTTGAAGTCTCGCTGGACACCACTCTGAAGCTGCTCGGCAAGGTGCCTGCGGACCGACTGCTGGTCACGGAATCCGGCATTGCCACGCCGGAAGATGTCCAGCGCCTGCGAGAAGCCAAGATCAATGCCTTTTTGGTTGGTGAAGCCTTCATGCGCGCAGACGATCCGGGCGTCGCACTGAAACAGTTGTTTGGAATATAACTGCTGCCGTGGACCTCTCGCTGTTTGGTGAGCTGTCGGCATCGGGTGCGTCTGAGCACCTGACCAGCGCCGACCCTGCGGACTGGCCCGTGGCGCCCGGCTGGAAGCCGCTCACCGATGCCTTTTTTGCCAGTGAGGCGGGGCAAAAACTGCTGGGTTTTCTGCGCCGCCGGCTGGCCGAAGGTGCGGTGATCTTTCCACCCCGGCCGCTACGCGCGCTGGAACTCACGCCGCCTGAAAAGGTGCGCGTCGTCATTCTGGGTCAAGACCCTTATCACGGGCCAGGCCAGGCCGAGGGTTTGGCTTTTTCGGTCGCCCCCGGCGTGCCTCTGCCGCCGTCCCTGCGCAACATCTTCAAGGAAGTGCGGCGCGATTTGGGAATTGCGCCGCCCGGGTTTCCGGTGCCCGGCGGCAGCCTGGTGCACTGGGCGAGCGACGGCGTGCTGCTACTCAACACCTGTCTGACAGTGGAAGAGGGTCGACCGGCCAGCCACGCCGGGAAGGGCTGGGAGGTGTTGACCGACGGCGTGGTCAAGGCAATAGCATCAAGCGCAAAGCCGGTTGTGTTCCTGCTCTGGGGCGCCCATGCGCAAGCCAAGCGCAGCCTGATCGCGGCGGGCGGCAAGCCGGACGGTCCGGCGCAGGAGGCTCATTTGGTGCTGACCGCCAACCACCCGTCGCCCCTGTCGGCGCTGCGGGCCCCGGCACCATTTCTGGGGTGCGGCCATTTTGGCCTGGCGAACACCTTTCTGCAGCAGCATGGCGACCTGCCCATTGCCTGGTAAGCAGAAGTTTCGCAATTGGCCTGCGTCAACACCCTATTTTCGTGTCATAATCCACGGTTCACCAAGGAGAGGTGGCCGAGTGGTTAATGGCAGCAGACTGTAAATCTGCCCTCTTACGAGTACGATGGTTCGAATCCATCCCTCTCCACCAGTGACAGATTGTCTTTGAGATAGCCGTTGGGCGTATGCCTGGATGTATGCGGGGAAGCTACATGTACTTGCTTGCAAGCTTGGGTTGCGCGGGGTTCGTATAGTGGTAATACCTTAGCCTTCCAAGCTAAAGCGAGGAGTTCGATTCTCCTACCCCGCTCCATAGTTGGTATGTTCGGTTGGTTGTATAGATTTTAGTTGGACCTGTTTTTTGACAGGTTCGACAGGCCCATTTGGCTCAGTGGTAGAGCACTCCCTTGGTAAGGGAGAGGTCGCGGGTCCGATTCCCGCAATGGGCACCATATTTTGAGTTGGCACGACGCAGTTTTTGTTGTGGCTGGCTGTAGTTGTTAACTGGTTTCGTAACTTTTCGGAGTTGAAAATGGGAAAAGAGAAATTTTCGCGTACCAAGCCGCACGTCAACGTTGGCACGATTGGCCACGTCGACCATGGCAAGACCACCCTGACGGCAGCGATCACGACCGTGCTCGCCGCCAAATTCGGCGGCGAAGC
>DASUIO010000225.1:0-4654 GCA_036279755.1 Polaromonas sp.
AAGCGGCCTTCGCCTTGCTGGATCAGGACAATCTGGCGTGTGCCGCTATCGATGACGGCAGACACCGGCACGCTGACCACCGCCCCCTTGGCGGAAACCGACAATTCGACTTGCGCAAACATCGAAGGCTTGAGCAGCAGGCCGGGATTGGCGAGTTCCACGCGCACAGAAACTGTCCGCGTCTCGGCCTTGAGGGTCGGGTAAATGTAGGTCACGGTGCCCGTGAACTCCTTGTCCGGGTAGGCGTTGATTTTGACCTTTGCTTTGGCACCGGATTTGACCAGGCCGATGTCCTGCTCGAAGACGTCTGCAACAACCCACACGGCAGATAAATCCGCGACCTGATAGAGCGCCTCGCCCGGCATGAAGCGCATGCCCTGCACGGCCTTTTTCTCCATGACGATGCCGGCCACTGGCGAGAGGAAGGCCATGGTCCGTTTCGTCTCACCGGATTTGGCCAACGCCTTGACCTGTTCTTGCGAAATATCCCAGTTTCTGAGGCGTTGCAGGCTCGACTCGGCCAGTTGCTTCATGCCTGCCTGTGCCTGGCCGCCCGCATCCTTGAGCGATTCCACGCCTTGCGCAGCAATGGCGTATTCCCTCTGGGCGGACACCAGCTCCGGGCTATAGACCTCGAACAGCGGCTGGCCCCTGCTGACTGACTGGCCGGTGAAATTCACATACAGGCGCTCGACGTAGCCCTCGAACTTGGGTGCAATGGCGTAGACCCGCCGTTCATCCGGCTCGATCCGACCGGCCGCGCGGACTAATCTGTCCATGGTGCGGAGCTGGGCGGCCTCGGTGCGGACCCCGAGTTTTTGTACCTTCTCGGTGCTGATCTTGATCTGGTTGGAGGAGGCCGGTTCAGCGTCTTCTTCGCCCGTGTAAACGGCAATGTAGTCCATGCCCATCGGATCTTTTTTCGGGGTAGGAGAGGTGTCGGGCAGGCCCATCGGGTTGCGGTAATAAAGAAGTTTTCTCTCCTTTTTCCCGGTGTCGCCGGCCGTATTGGCGGCGCCGGCCGTCACCGCTGCAGTGCCATGGGACTGGGATGCCCCCTTGTTGCCTAACCAGTAGCCACCGCCGGCGGCGATCAGCGCGACCACGACCACGCCGATGGCAATTCCAGTACCCTGTTTCATAGATCTTCCCCTAATAGTTTTTCAACTTCGGCGAGACGCATTTGCGCCTCGGCCTGTGCCTTGATCTGGTTTTGTTTGGCCTGGCGGATTTGTCGCTGGGCGTCGAGCAGAGTGGCAAAATCCAGCTTGCCGTTTTCATAGCCAGCCAGGGCCGCATTGAACGTCAGCTCAGCTTGCGGCAGAAGGCTGGTCGTTGCCAGCACCTCCGTGCGTTGCGCCGCCTCGATACCGGCCAGATTCTCCGAGAGTTCGGAGAGCACCTGATTTGCGCTGGCCTCCTTGCGTGAGCGGGCGGCCGACAGCATGGCCTCGGCTTCCCGTTCCTGCGAACGGCGTGAGGATTGTTGCAATGGAATGTTGATCTCCACCATCACCCCCCATTCCTTGATCGCACTGCCGTACTGGACCGGGGCAATGCCGACATTGAAATCCGGATAACGGTTCTTGTAGACCAGATCACGGCCTTTTTCGGCCGCCTTGATACGCGCCTCTTCGGTGAACAACTGCGGGTTGCGGGTGCGCACCCGCTCTTCCAGCGCCGCAGCGTCGAGTTGGCCTGGAACGGGCAAAGTGCGCAGTTTTTCCGGCTGCGCCAGAGGCGCTGTCGCGGGCCGCGCCAACAGGGCATTCAGGCGCGCATTGACCTGTCGGCTTTCGCTCTCCAGGGCCACCAGTTCATTCTTCATGTTGGTCTGCTCAATCTGCGCCCGGATGACGTCCTGCTGGGCGGAGAGACCGTTGGCGTAGCGATTCTGCGCGATTTTCTCCAGACGGACGATCAGATCGAGGATTTCCTGGGTCAATTTCTCGTTGCCATGCAGGAAATAACGTTGGGCCTGCGCGGTCTTGATCTTTGCTGCCAGTTCCGACCAGGTTCCCCTGGCCTTGCCCCGGCTGCCTTCGGCTTCGAATTCAGCGATTTCCCGCTTCAGGTCCCGCTTGCCGAACCACGGCAGGTCCTGCATCAGCGTGTAGCGGGTGCTGCCGACATTGCTGGGCGAAAGAGTCGGGTTCTGCTCGCCCCCCTTGGTGATGTCCATCAACTCGGTGCGGAACCTGGGATCGGGCAAGGCGCCGGCCGGCGTCACACGCTCGGCGGCGGCCTGCGCCTCGTAACGCATGCCGGCGTATTCCGGATTTGCCTCCCGGGCGATGGCAAGCAACCTTTCCACATCCGCACCCGGCGGCGCTTCCTGGGCCTGTGCCGCGAAGCACCAAACGCCGGCAACGGCAGCGAACAAGAGGCCCCGGGGGCTCTGGAATGACTTCATGCGAAGGTCCTTGTTTGTCATTGAATCGGGCCGGCAAGCGCCAGCCCTTGGCGGCTTACTTTACCGACTCGATGCGCTGCACAGTCATGCCGTCTTCTGGGTCGACGGCGAAGCGGATCTTCTGCCCTGGCTTCATTTTGTCGAGCCAGGCCGCATCCTTGACGCGGTAGGTCATGGTCATCGCCGGCATGCCGCCCATTGCGCCGTGGGATAAGGTAACCTTTCCCGTGGCTTTATCAATTTTCTTCACCACGCCATCAGTCAGAGGCGTTTCGGCGGCGGTTGCCATCTGCATCGCAGCGGGGCCGCCACGACTGCCGTGGTCCATTTGCATTTGAGCAATGCCGTGCGTGGAAAAACCTGCGGTAGCAAGCACGATGAGAGTCGGGATAATGAAAGTCTTCATGGATTTTTTCCTTGGGTTAGTGTCGGGCAAAAACAAGGGTGATTGACGTTCCGTAGTTTGCACACCTCGCACCAACAGAATGCTGACAGCAAGATTACATTTCTGTTATCTGCGCCGCACATGCGTCGAAGCAGCGCAGAATTGAAGACAGGTTGCATGATCAAGGAGCACTATTATGAGAATCCTCATTGTCGAGGACGAACCCAAGACCGGGGACTACCTGAAACAGGGCTTGGTCGAAGCCGGCTTCGTTGTCGATTTGGTGCGAGACGGCCGGGAAGGTCTGCATCACGGACTGACCGAGGCGTATGACCTGGTGATTCTCGATGTGATGCTGCCCGGCATCGACGGCTGGGCGGTCTTGGCAGGCATCCGCAAGGCTGGCAAGGACACGCCGGTTCTGTTCCTGACAGCGCGCGACCATGTCGATGACCGCGTCAAGGGTCTGGAACTCGGCGCCGACGACTATCTGGTCAAGCCCTTTGCTTTTTCCGAATTGCTGGCCCGGGTGCGAACGCTGTTGCGCAGAGGCAGCAAGGCCGCGGCGGCAGAGTTCCTGCATGCAGCAGACCTGGAACTCGACTTGATGCGACGTCGGGTCACGCGCGCAGGCAAGCGAATCGATCTGACGGCCAAGGAATTTGCCCTGCTTGAACTGCTGCTGCGCCGCCAGGGTGAAGTGCTGCCACGCTCGCTGATTGCGTCGCAGGTATGGGACATGAATTTTGACAGCGACACCAACGTCATCGAGGTCGCCATGCGCCGCCTGCGCGTCAAGCTGGATGATAATTTCGAGCCCAAGCTCATCCGTACCGTGCGGGGCATGGGCTACGTTCTGGAGAATCCCGATTGCGCTTGAGGGGCAGAACATCCATCACCCGGCGGCTGACACTGCTGTTCGTCATCGCCTCATCGGCCGTCCTGCTAACGCTCGGGCTCGTGATCGCCTCCTCGGTGGAAAAGCACTTCGAGGAACAGGACATGGAAGTTTTGACGGGCAAGATGGAGCTGGCACGTCATACCCTTGAGAAGTTGAAGTCGACGGACGATCTCGAATTCATTACGCAGCTGCTGGACAACTCGCTCGTCGGACACCACGGCCTCGAATTGGCCGTCTTCGGCCAGAATCACGAAGTCATCTTCGCCTCGCCGAACGCCAACTTTCCCGTCAATCTGGTGGCTGCCGATGCCAGCCGCAACCCGCACCGCCCGGTGATCTGGACGTTGGGTGAAAAAACCTACCGCGGCATCGCGGCTGAACTGCCGACCGGCAGCAGCGCGCGCTCAAGGGTGATCGTGGCGGTGGCCACCGACATCGCGCACCATCAGGCGTTCATGCGTTCTTTCCTGCAGACGCTGTGGATCTTCGTTGCCGGCGCCGCAGCACTGACCGGCTTTCTAGGCTGGGCTGCCGCTCGACGAGGGTTGGCGCCGCTTCGCGCCATGCGCGAGCAAGCTTCGGCGGTCACGGCGCAACAACTCAGCCATCGCCTGCCGGTGGAATCAGCGCCGGTCGAACTGGCTGAACTCGCACAATCATTGAATGAGATGCTGGCACGGCTGGAAGAGGCGTTTCGCCGACTCTCGGACTTTTCCTCAGACATCGCACACGAGTTGCGTACCCCGGTGACCAACCTGATGACTCAAACCCAGGTTGTCCTCTCGCGCCAGCGTAGCGCCGACGAGTACCGAAGCATTCTTGAATCGAACGCTGAGGAGTTCGAGCACATGGCTCGGATGATCTCGGACATGCTGCTGCTGGCCAAGGCCGAAAACGACTTGGTGGTGCCGACACGGGAAACGGTCAAGCTGGCAGCAGAGGTTCTTGCACTGTT
>DASUIO010000226.1:0-2535 GCA_036279755.1 Polaromonas sp.
ACAAAGGCCTCGCGCACGCGGCGGCCCTCGGCGGTCTTGACCGGAATATTTTGCAGGTTGGGATCATTGCTCGACAAGCGGCCGGTAATGGCAATCGCCTGCGCGTAATGCGTGTGGACCCGGCCGGTTTTGGGGTTCGCGAGCTGCGCCAGCTTGTCGGTGTAAGTGCCTTTGAGCTTTGACAGGCCCCGGTGCTCCAAAATCCTGGCGGGCAGCGGGTAGTCTTCGGCCAGTTTTTCGAGCACTTCTTCGTCTGTGGAAGGCGCACCGCTCGGGGTTTTTTTAACGACGGGCAGGCCGAGTTTGGTGAAAAAAATCTCGCCGATCTGCTTTGGTGAGCCGAGGTTAAAAATCTGGCCCGCCAATTCGTGCGCTTCAGCCTCCAGCTGCAAAATGCGTGCGCCCAGCTCGCCGCTTTGTTTGGCCAGCGTGGGCGCGTCAATCAGCACACCGTTGCGCTCGATGCGGTAGAGGCTTTCGCTGCTCTTGATTTCAAGCTCGTAAATAAAGCGCAGCTTGTCGTTGGCCTCGATTTGGGGCCACAGCACGCGGTGAACGTCCAGCGTCTGGTCCGAGTCTTCGCACGAGTATTCAGAGGCCTTGGAAATATCGACCTGGTTGAACTTGATCTGGTGCACGCCCTTGCCGCACAGGTCCTGGTAGTTGATTCCGCTGCGCCCCACATGCCGCTCGGCCAGGCTGGCCAGCCCGTGCGGTTTGTGCGCTTCCAGCACATAGCTTTGCAGCATGGTGTCATGCGCGTAGCCCTGCACTTCAATGCCGTGGTTGGCAAACACATGGCGGTCATATTTGACGTGCTGGCCCAGCTTGGGGCGGGACGGGTTTTCCAGCCAGGGCTTGAGTTTGGCGAGCACTTCATCCAGCGGCAGTTGCGCCGGTGCATCAGGGTAATCGTGCGTCAGCGGAATATAGGCGGCCTCGCCGGGCGTGACGCTGAAGCTCAGCCCGACGATTTGCGCCAGCATTTCGTCGAGCGAGGTGGTTTCGGTGTCCACCGCCACCAGCTCGGCGGCTTCAATTCTGGCAAGCCAGCGATCGAACGCCTCCCAGGTCAAAATCGTGTCGTACTGCAGGTTGCTGGCGCGGGCCGCCAGCGGCGTATCGAGAAATGCCGGTCCGTCAAACAGGCCCGGTTCATTCGGCGAGGCAGGTGATGCTGCCGCCGCATGTCGGCCGCCTGGCCCGCCAATCAATTCGGGGGGCGTGCTTTCAAGGTCGATGGTCCGAACCAGCCCCTTGAAGCCATATTTTTCATAAAAAGCCTTCAACTCCTCCGTCTGCTGGCCACCAATAGCGAGTGATTCCATCGCCGGCAAGCCATCAATGTAGTCGGCCAGCTCACAGTCTTTCTTGATGGTCAGCAGCGCCCGACCCTGAGGCAGCCAGTTCAGCGACTGGCGCAGGTTGTCGCCCACCACGCCCTTGATCTCGCTGGCGCGCTCCACCAGCGCATCGAGCGAACCGTATTCCAGCAGCCATTTCACGGCGGTTTTAGGGCCCACCTTGGGCACACCGGGCACGTTGTCCACGGCGTCGCCCACCAGCGTCTGATAATCGACCATCAGGCGCGGTGGCACGCCAAATTCGGCTTCGACCCCGGCCAAGTCACGGCGCCGGTCGTTCATGGTGTCGATCACCGTGATGTTTTCATCGACCAGCTGGCTCAGGTCCTTGTCGCCGCTGGAAATAATCACTTCAATGCCCTGCCGCGAGGCCATGCCCGCCAGCGTGCCGATCACGTCGTCGGCTTCCACGCCAGGCACGGCCACCACTTTCCAGCCCAGCAGGCGCACCACTTCATGGATAGGCTCAACCTGGCTGCGCAAGTCGTCGGGCATGGCTGAGCGCTGGGCCTTGTACTCGGGGTACAACGCATCGCGAAACGTCGGCCCCCTGGCATCGAACACGCAAACGGCGTACTCGGCCCGCACGTCCTTGCGCAGCTTTTGCATCATGTTAATCATGCCGCGAATGGCGCCCGTGGCCGGACTTAGCGGGTCGCCCGGCCTGACGCGCAGGTCGGGCATGGCATGAAAGGCGCGGTACAGGTAGCTGGAACCGTCCACCAGCAAAAGTGTTTTTTTGTCAGAGCTCATAGGGCCAGATTGTCGGGGATATTACTGGCAGAAACAGCAAACCATTGCAGTCGGGTCGGCCTACAATACAGCTATGAAAAACGCTTTTTCCCTTCCGCTTGCCGCTGCCCTCGCGGTGCTGCCGCTGGCTGCGGCCATGGCTCAAACGCCAGCGCCTGAGAAAAAGACGGCAGAGGCGCCAGCTCGGGCGGCGCGTCCAGACCGGGCGATCCAGCGTATCCATACCGAAGATGCCGGCTCGCGCATCGATGAGTTGCGGGTAGGCGGGGAGACTGAAAAAATCACGGTGCAACCCAAAACCAGCGTACCGCCTTATGAGGTCAAGCCTGCAGAAGGCGCCCGGGGCACTGCGCCAGCGGCAACCAGCGGCGACACCAATGGCTCGCGCGTCTGGAACGTGCTGAAGTTTTAACTTTTT
>DASUIO010000227.1:0-2918 GCA_036279755.1 Polaromonas sp.
GGATAGTCGCTACGACCGGTCGCCATGATGGCGTCATCGCGCACCGCCTTCACCTCTTCCGGCGTGATTTCCGGGTTCGGGTTCGCCAGTGCAAAAATAATGGGGCGGGCCGCCATCTTCTTGACCATGTCTTGCTTGAGCACGCCGCCGGCCGAAAGACCCAAAAAGATATCCGCGTTCTCAATGACTTCGCCGAGCGTGCGAGCCGACGTTTTTTGTGCAAACTGGATCTTGTCTTCGTCCATCAGCTCGGTGCGGCCTTCATAAACCACGCCGGCCAGGTCGGTCACGTAGATGTTCTCGCGAGGAATGCCAAGCTTGAGCAGCAGGCCGAGACAGGCCAGCGCCGCCGCGCCCGCGCCCGAGGTCACAAGCTTGACCTGCTTCGGATCCTTGCCCGCAACCTTCAGGGCATTCAACATGGCCGCACCCACGGTGATCGCCGTGCCATGCTGGTCATCGTGGAATACTGGAATCTTCATGCGCTTGCGCAGCTCGCGCTCGATATAAAAGCAGTCGGGTGCCTTGATGTCTTCGAGATTGATGGCCCCGAAGGTGGGCTCCAGCGCGGCAATGATGTCGACCAGCTTGGCCGGGTCTCGCTCATCGATTTCGATGTCGAACACATCGACGCCGGCAAACTTCTTGAACAGCACCGCCTTGCCCTCCATCACCGGCTTGGAGGCCAGTGGGCCAATGTCGCCCAAGCCCAGTACCGCGGTGCCGTTGGTCACCACGGCCACCAGGTTGCCGCGGCTGGTGTACTTGAACGCTGCGTTCGGGTCCTTGACAATTTCCTCGCAAGGGGCCGCCACACCAGGGGTGTAGGCCAGGCCGAGGTCACGCTGGTTGCTTAATTGCTTGGTCGCTGCGATAGCCACTTTCCCGGGTGTTGGAAACTCATGGTATTCAAGGGCGGCGCGGCGCAGTTCAGCGCGCTTTTCTTCCTGGTTGTCGGGCGTCGCAGCGGATGGTGTTGACATTTATTGGGTCTCCAGCGGAGGCGGCCGGTGTGGCCGTCAATTTTTCGTAAGGTTTTTGATTGTAGGCCGGCAGAGGGCGCGCCCTCGGTTAGTGAATCTACGCAGAACAGAGGCTCTGTTCTTCACTTTTTCAAGGGGAGCGGGCAAGTGGGTCAAGTGCCGCTGCGGCATGCCGAGGGACGCCTACAGGGTGACCCGTTTCGACTGCACCAGGCGCTGGGCAGTTTGCGCGCCCGACAGCACAAAGCCGCGCTGCAGACCGGCCTCGTCCAGCCATTGCCAGAGTCCTGCTTCCGGCGCGCTCCACTGGCCGCTTGTGCCGGGTTTTGGCATGGCGACTACCAGCGGCAAGGCAGGCGTTTTGACGGTAACCGGCATCAGCGGAAAAGCCAGTTCGGTCGGTGTGCTCGCCAGATTGGCCGCCAGTGCCTTTGCCGCGGCCATGATGGGCATGACATAGGGCAGGGTTGAGCCGTGCACCGAAAGCGGCGTGGCAGCGCTGGCGTACTGGGCACTGTCGCCCAGCGCATACACGCTGTCTGCGCTGGTCTGCAAGCGCGTGTTCACCACAATGGCGCGGTCCACCACGAGGCCCGCCGCCTGGGCCAGCGCCGTATCGGCGCGCAAGCCGATGGCGCTCAAAACGAAGCTGGCGGCGATGATTTCGCCGTTCGCGAGCGAAATTTCAAGGGAGTCCGCACCAGGCGATCCGGCCGCAGCCGAATTGACGGCGCTCACGGTGGTGCCGAAATGAAAGCGCGCGCCCAGCCCCTGCAGGGCCTGCTGCAGCGCCGCGCTCGCCGCCTCCGGCAACAAGGCCGCCAGTGGCCGCGCGCCGGGGTCCACCACGCTGACGCGGTAACCCGCCTGGGCCAGGTCGTTGGCAAACTCGCAGCCGATCAGACCGGCGCCCATGATGAGCACATGCTGACCATCGGCGGGCTGGAGCCGGCCGTGAAAAGCGGCAAAGTCATCCAGCGAATTGACGCTCATCACCTGGTGCGCCGCGTTGCCGCCAACCGGCACCCGAATCGGCTGTGCGCCGGTGGCCAGCACCAACTGGCTGTAGGCCAGCGTCGCATGGGGCGTGGTGACCGTTTTGTTGACGGTGTCTATCGCTTCCACCCGGGTGTGGGGCAGCAGCGTGATGTTCAGCGTCTCGGCCATTTTGGCGGCGGGTGTGCTGATGAGCTGTGCCGGCAGCCTGGCCTGCGCGAAGGCATTGGACAAAGAAGGCTTGGCATAGAAGTCGCCACTGTCTGCCGTGATCAGCCGCACCGGCGTGGTGGTGTCGAGTTTGCGGAATTCGCGTGCCGTGGTCCAGCCGGCCAGACCGGCGCCAATTATGAGAATGGAGTTCATGCTGTCAACCTTGGATTCATCAGTTGGGGACAAAGCAATGCGCTTGACTCAGGTGCATTGCGCTATTTCGCAAAGCGCTGGGTTTTTCAGATCTCGACCATTTCAAAATCAGCCTTATTGCCTCGGTAAATCTCTCGGCTACATGTTGCCGATTAGTCGTCCAAAGGCCTCGACCTGATGCCAGTCGGTGAATTCAACCACCGCATCGCGCTTCGTCGGCCCTTTGGTCATCCACATGATGAACCGTATCACCAGCCGGTCGAGGAAACTGTATTTTGGATAGTCAATTTTCCCCGCAAAGACGGCCAGCTGTTTGGGCTTCCAGGCTGTTTGCTTGAGGAATTTCAGCAAATAGGGATTGGTGTCTGGCTGGCTTTTTTCAGGTTTTCGTGCCACCACGTTGACCGAAAAAAATGCATTGGGTTTGCTGTTCAGCAGTTGCTCGTTGCGCCTGACAAACTCCGGAACCAGCGGACCGTGCTTGCCGTAACGGATGCTGGCGCCAATGACGATCTTGTCGAATGTTGACAGGTCAGTCTCCGGCCATTCCTGAATGGGCAAGAGCCTGACCTG
>DASUIO010000228.1:0-4224 GCA_036279755.1 Polaromonas sp.
GTCGCGCGCGAGTTCTACAAGGACTACAACGCGGCCTTCATCGCCCATTACAAAAAAACCACAGGCAAGGACGTGAAGATCGACCAGTCCCACGGCGGTTCCAGCGCAGTGGCGCGCTCCGTGGCCGACGGCCTGGACGCCGATGTCGTCACCATGAACACCTCCACCGACGTGGAGTTTCTGGCCAACGCCGGTGTGGTAGCCAAAGACTGGGCCAAGCGTTTTCCGGGCAATGCCTCACCCACCACGTCCACCATGCTGTTCCTGGTGCGCAATGGCAATCCCAAGGGTATCAAGGACTGGGATGATCTGATCAAGCCCGGCATCCAGGTGATTGTGGTCAACCCCAAAACCGGCGGCAACGGCCGCTACACCTACCTGGCGGCCTGGGGCTATGCCAAGAAGAAGGGCGCCAGTGACGCACAAGCCGCCGAGTTTGTGGGCAAGTTCTACAAAAACGTGCCGGTGCTGGGCAAGGGCGGGCGCGATGCTACGACGGCCTTCCTGCAGCGCAATATCGGTGATGTGCTGGTCACGTTTGAATCTGAAGTGGTGTCGGTGAACAAGGAGTTTGGCGAGGGCAAGGTGGACGCGGTCTATCCGTCCATCAGCATCCTGGCAGAAAACCCGGTGGCCGTGGTGGAGCGCACAGTGGCCAAAAAAGGCACGGCTGAATTGGCCAAGGCTTACCTGGACTATCTCTATTCTGATGAAGGTCAGGAAATTGCCGCCAAACATGCGATGCGCCCGCGTTCGCAGGCCATACTGAAAAAGTACGCCGCTACCTTCAAACCGCTACAACTCTTCACGGTGCAGGAAATGTTTGGCTCCTTGAGCGAGGCGCAAAAAGTCCATTTCAATGATGGCGGCCAGTTCGACAAGCTCTACACCGTCAAGTAAACCATGACGGCCTTGTCTTCTGTAGAGCCACCCACTGCGATGGCGCCGGTGGTGCACGCAGGCGACAAAAGATCGTCCAGGCGCGTGCTGCCGGGCTTCAGGCTCACGCTGGGCTACACGGTGCTGTACCTCAGCCTGATTGTGCTGATCCCGATCTCGGCGCTGTTTTTCAAGACCTTCACGCTCACCTGGGAGCAATTTTGGGTGGCGGTGACTTCGCCACGTGTGCTGGCGTCTTACCGCCTCACGTTTGGTGCGTCGCTGATTGCCGCGCTGGTCAATCTGGTGTTTGGCCTGCTGCTGGCCTGGGTGCTTGTGCGCTACAAGTTTCCAGGCAAAAAGATGGTTGATGCGCTGGTGGACTTGCCGTTTGCACTGCCCACGGCGGTGGCCGGCATTTCCCTCACGGCACTGCTGGCGGGCAACGGCTGGCTGGGCCAATACCTGGAGCCGCTGGGTATCAAGCTGGCTTTCATGCCTGCGGGCATCGTGATTGCGCTGATTTTCATCGGCCTGCCGTTTGTGGTGCGCACCGTGCAACCGGTGCTCGAAGACGCTGAAAAGGAACTCGAAGAAGCCGCGACGTCGCTGGGCGCAACGCGCCTGCAGATTTTCACCAAGGTGATTCTTCCGCATATCACACCGGCCTTGCTGACGGGCTTTGCCATGGCGTTTGCACGCGCCATTGGCGAATACGGATCGGTCATTTTCATTGCCGGCAACATGCCCATGATCTCTGAGATCACGCCGCTCATCATTATCGGCAAGCTGGAGCAGTACGACTACGCAGGCGCCACCGCGGTGGCCGTGGTGATGCTGGTGCTTTCCTTCGCCTTGCTGTTGGTCATTAACGCACTGCAAGCCTGGCAGCGCCGCAGCGCGGGAGCGACGTCATGAAACGAGCCCCCACGCTTGTCGCTTCGCGTACTACGCTGCCCCCCGAGGGGGCTGTGCTTGCTCGGGGCGGCCCAGCGCTGCGCACTGTGGCCTCTACGCGTGCTTCCGCTCGATCAGGGACAACCGAAGCAGCGTGGGTTCGCTACACCCTGATCACTGTCGCGCTGCTATTTGTGCTGCTGTTTCTGGTGCTGCCGCTGGCGGCCGTTTTCACCGAAGCCTTGCGCAAAGGCTTGGGCGCTTATCTGGCCGCCCTGAATGAGCCCGACGCCTGGTCGGCCATCCGGCTCACGCTGATTGCCGCCGTGATTGCCGTGCCGCTGAACCTGGTGTTTGGCGTGGCCGCTGCCTGGGCCATTGCCAAGTACGAGTTTCGCGGCAAGTCATTCCTGACCACGCTGGTGGACCTGCCGTTTTCAGTATCGCCCGTGGTGGCTGGCCTGATGTATGTGCTGGTGTTCGGCGCGCAGGGCTGGTTGGGGCCATGGTTGCAGGCGCATGACATCAAGATCATTTTTGCTGTTCCCGGCATTGTGCTGGCGACCGTGTTTGTGACCTTTCCTTTCATCGCCCGCGAGCTGATTCCGCTGATGCAGGCGCAGGGCAATGACGAAGAGCAGGCCGCCATTGTGCTGGGCGCCACCGGCTGGCAAACCTTCTGGTATGTCACGCTGCCCAACATCAAGTGGGGTTTGATTTACGGCGTGATTTTGTGCAATGCGCGTGCCATGGGGGAATTCGGTGCGGTGTCGGTGGTATCTGGCCACATTCGCGGGCAGACCAACACCTTGCCGCTGCATGTGGAAATCTTGTACAACGAATACCAGTCGGTGGCCGCGTTTGCCGTGGCCTCGCTGCTGGCCATTCTGGCGCTGGTCACGCTGGCCATCAAGTCGGTGGCCGAGTGGCGCCATGAAGCCGAAATGAAAGCTGCGGCTGAGTTGCCGCCTGAGCGTCCGCAACCTCAGGTCACGGTTCCAGTCGCCCGTTAAAGGAAATATCATGGGTATCGAAATTCGCAACGTCAGCAAACATTTTGGCGACTTTCAGGCGCTGGGCGACGTGAGCCTGGACATTGAATCGGGCGAGCTCGTCGCCTTGCTCGGCCCCTCGGGCTGCGGCAAGACCACGCTGCTGCGCATCATTGCCGGGCTGGAGACTCCAGATCAGGGCAGCATCCTGTTCAGCGGTGAAGACACCACCGACGTGCATGTGCGCGAGCGGCAGGTCGGTTTTGTGTTTCAGCATTACGCGCTGTTTCGCCACATGACGGTGTTTGAAAACGTGGCGTTTGGCCTGCGCGTCAAGCCGCGTGGCCAGCGCCCCAGCGACGCGCAGATCAAGGAAAAGGTGCACTCGCTGCTCAATCTGGTGCAACTCGATTGGCTGGCCGACCGTTTTCCGTCACAACTATCCGGCGGCCAGCGCCAGCGCATTGCGTTGGCCCGGGCGTTAGCGGTAGAGCCCAAGGTGCTGCTGCTCGACGAACCCTTTGGCGCACTCGATGCCAAGGTGCGCAAGGAACTGCGCCGCTGGCTGCGCCGCCTGCACGACGACCTGCATGTCACCAGCATTTTCGTGACGCACGACCAGGAGGAAGCCCTGGAAGTGGCCGACCGTGTGGTGCTGATGAACGCCGGAAAAATCGAGCAGATGGGTTCACCGCAAGAGGTGTGGGACCACCCGGCCAGCCCGTTTGTCTACGGCTTTCTTGGCGATGTGAACCTGTTTCATGGCCGCGCCCATGAAGGCGAAGTGCACTTCGAAGGCCTGCGCATCGATTCGCCCGAGCATGCCGGTGCGCAGAACGCCAAGGCCTTTGCCTATGTTCGCCCGCATGACCTGGACGTGCAGCGCTATTCACCGGGCGCGCAGGGTATCGTGGCGAAGCTCACGCGGGTGAGGGTCATCGGGCCGATTGCACGGCTGGAACTTATTCCCGTGGAAGACCACAAACAGACGGACAATCTGTCTGCCGACTCCTTGATTGAGGTGCAGATGGCTGCGCAGCAGTTCAGCGAACTGGCGCTGAGGGAGGGCGAAACGCTGGTGTTGACAGCGCGCAAAGCCCGCGTTTTTGTTGAAAATTGAACGAGCATCCTGACTGGGTGCATCTGGTTAATTTCGTTTAAAGGTTGGCGATGTCGTTTGATTTTTTTGACGCGATGCCACGCCGCGTGCTGGCGCTGGTGTCTCTGGGCTGTGTGGTCATGCTGGCTTTTGGCCTGTATTTGCAGCATGCGTTGGGGTTGGAGCCTTGCCCCATGTGCGTCGTGCAGCGTTATACGCTGGCGCTGATTGCCATCGTTTCAGGCATCACGGCTGCCACGAACAAAAAAGGGCTGTTGCTCACGGGCTCTGGCCTGGTGGTGTTGCTGGCGGGATTTGGCGCGTTTGTGGCCGCCCGCCAAAGCTGGTTGCAGTGGT
>DASUIO010000229.1:0-10636 GCA_036279755.1 Polaromonas sp.
ATGCCAGGGTGCGCAGCACTTCGCGCGCATCGTTTTGAAGTTCCGGGTAGTCCAGTTCGGTGGTGATATCGGAAAGCGGCCGCCCCACGTCGCCCTGGATCAGTTTGAACAGCTGCGTGGCATGGGGCGTGAAGCGCCGCACATGCATCTTGTCGTCGAGAAACACGGTGGCAATTTCAGTGCTGTTGAGCAGGTTCTTCATGTCGTTGTTGACAATCGACAGGTCGTCCACCTTGGATTGCAGTTCAGCATTGACGGTCTGCAATTCTTCGTTCAGCGACTGCATTTCTTCCTTGGAGGTGGTCAGTTCCTCATTGGTGGACTGCAACTCCTCGTTGGTGGATTGCAATTCCTCATTGGTGGATTTGAGTTCCTCTTGCGAGGTCTGCATTTCCTCGCGCGTGGTCTGCAATTGTTCGCGGGCTTCCCGCAGTTCCTCGGCTATTTTTTTGTGCGCGACAGAGGTGGCTGTCTTGCGGGAGACGTTCTGTTCGGCAGGCACTGTCACCACGTCGGTGAATGCCACCATCAGGCGTCCGCGCAATGCCTCCGGCTTGTCGATTGCCTGCACCGTGAGATTGACGGTCTGCTTGGTGCCGTTGCTTCCTACTTTCAGTCCTTCCATGGTAACCGGCCCAGGTTGCCGAAGGGCTTTTTTCAAGGCTCCCGCCAGTTCGAAACGTAATCCCTCGCGCGCCATCGCGTGAATGTTCCAGTTGGCCTTGCCGGCAGCCGGTTCCAGATACTTGCCGGTACGCCCGTTGATGTACAAAATATCGCCCTCGGCATTGATCAGCACCGCGGCCGGGGAAAAATTCTGCAAAAGCACCTGATCCGCCAGCGCCTGCAAGTTGAGCAGTGGAATTACCGCCGTATTCTCATCCGCGGCAATTGGCTTGGCGGGAAAATACCGCGTCGGAAAATCCACCTCCGCCAGCGGCAAGGGGTGATCGTTGCGCAGATAAATGCGCATCTGGTTATCCAGCGGGGTGAACAGCTGCGTAAAGCTGCCGATAGTTTCCGAAGTGCCGAGCAGCAACAGGCCGTTGCGGCTCAAGGAATAGTGAAACAGCGGTATGAGCTTTTGCTGCAAAGCCGGGCCGAGGTAGATCAGCAGGTTGCGGCAAGTGAGTATGTCCAGCTTGGTAAAGGGCGGATCCATGATGACGTTTTGCGGCGCAAAAATCACCATCTCGCGGATTTCCTTGTTGACCCGGTAGCCCTTGTCAACTTCGACAAAAAAGCGGGCCAACCGCTGCGCCGAAACGTCTGCTGCAATGTTGGCCGGATAGAGGGCCTGGCGTGCCTGCTCGATGGCATCCTGATCCAGGTCGGTGGCGAATATCTGCAGCGAGAAGCGCCCCTGCGGTTTGATATTCTCCAGCGCCTCCCTGAACACGATAGCCAGGGAATAGGCTTCCTCGCCGGTGGAGCAGGCAGGCACCCACGCGCGCAACTCCTTGCCCGCCGGATACTTTTTCAGCAGTTCCGGGATGGCCTTGTCCCGCAGATAGTCCCACACCGCCGGATCGCGGAAAAAACTGGTCACGCCGATCAGCAATTCCTTGAATAGCAGATCCAGTTCCTGCGGGTTCTCGCGCAAATAGCGCACGTAGCTGGCGATGGTGTCGATCTGGTGCAGGCCCATGCGCCGCTCGATGCGGCGGTACACGGTGTTCCTTTTGTACAGCGAGAAGTCGTTGCCGGTGCGTTCGCGCAGCAGGATCACGATCTTTTCCAGCGCGCTCTGCGCCTTGAGCTCGAGGACCCGCCCGGATGAAATGGGTGACGGGATACGTTTGATGTAGTCAAAAATTATGCCCGGCAACTCTTCTGCTGGAGCAACGATGTCGGCCAGTCCGGCGTCGATGGCGCTGCGCGGCATGGCGTCGAATTTGGCGCTGGACGGCGTCTGCACCAGCGCCAGCCCGGCATTCTCCTTGATGGCACGCAGCCCCAGCGTGCCATCGGAACCCATGCCCGAAAGGATGACGCCGATGGCGCCCTGGTTGCGGTCTTGCGCCAGCGCGCGAAAGAAAAAATCAATCGGCAGGCGCAAGCCGCGCGGCTCCACCGGGTCGAGCAGATGCAGCACGCCATGCAGGATGGACAGGTCTTTGTTGGGCGGAATCACATACACGCAGTCGGGCTTGACTCTCATGCGGTTGCCCGCCTGCTCCACTGTCATGGGCGTGGCGCGTTGCAGCAACTCGGGCATGATGCCCTTATGGGTCGGGTCCAAATGCTGGACGATGACAAAGGCCATGCCGCTTCCGGCCGGTACATGCGCGAGAAAATTATCCAGCGCCTCCAGCCCCCCCGCCGAAGCGCCAATGCCGACGATGGGCGGGATGCTGTCAGTGTGCTTAAAAAGCGCTTTAGGTGCGGCTGTGGGTATTTTTCTGGGAGCGGCCTTATCCGGCACTTTGCTTGCTGTCTGGGCTGTTATCGGCTCTGCTCCAACCGCCACAGCGGCAGGAGCTGTCTTTTTGCGCATGGTGACCTTTTAGGTTTCGTGGAATATTCTGACATAGCCGATCCGGGCGAACGACCAAGACAGCGCGCTCCGAAGCCTCAGCCGGTGCGAATGTGCCGGGATGCCCGACGCCCTTGCGCGCTGACATCTCGTAGTGGTGCGCCTCCATGGGAAAACAAAAAAACCCCCAGTGAAATCAATCGACTGGGGGTTTTTGTCAGCCGTTCTGGTACGGCTTTGTATGGAGTTACATATTTTCACGCCAGTTGCAGTTGGTTAGGTGAAAAACCCTAAATTTCTAGTCCCAAAACTTTCTTGAAAAGAATTTTTGGAATATCTGTCAACGCTTTGCGAACGGGCCTCGTTACGGTAGGGCCTCCGAAAAGTTCGGGGTATTTTTTTTCAATTACGTTTTTTAAGGAAATTCCAAATGAACAAGATCCTCGCTACTTTGATCGCTGGCCTCTTCGCTGCTGGTGCTTTCGCACAAGCGCCTGCTACCCCAGCCAAGCCTGCAATGCCTGCAATGCCTGCTGTTGCCGCTAAGCCCGCTACGCCTGCTGTTGCTGCAACGCCTGCCACGCCTGCTGTTGCCGCTACGCCTGCCACGCCTGCTGTTGCCGCTACGCCTGCCATGACCAAAGCTGAAAAAGCTGCTGCCGCCAAGGCAGCCAAAGCTGAAAAAGCTGCTGCTGCCAAGAAAGCCAAAGAAGAAAAGGCTGCCGCCGCCAAGGCAGCCAAGGCTGAAAAAGCTGCTGCCGCCAAGAAAGCCAAAGAAGAAAAGGCTGCTGCCGCCAAGAAGTAATTCTTGACGAATTGATCCAAAATGCCCGCTCAAGCGGGCATTTTTTATGCGCGTCGTTTATGCTGGCAGCCCAACCTAATTTTTGGTGAGTCTATGTTTTTTAAACCCGGCGCGCCCTCTTTCGGCAAGGCCTGCGAAGCTCTGCTTCATGGTCTGACCGTCGCTGCCCTGCTTTCTCCGCTGTGGACCTCGGCCCAAGAAGTCCCCCAAATGAATTTGCAGCGCATCAAGCTGTCGGCCGGCATGCACCTGATTGATGCGCAGGTCGCGTTGACGCCTGAGCAGCGCCAGATCGGCTTGATGTTCCGCAAGGACATGCCGCAGCATGAAGGCATGATCTTTGTGTTTGAGGAAACGAGTCGGCAATGCTTCTGGATGAAAAACACTTTGCTTCCCTTGACGGCCGCCTTCGTTGCCGACGATGGAACCATCGTCAACATGGCCGACATGAAGCCACAAACCACGGATTCGCACTGCTCGATCCAACCGGTTCGTTATGTTCTGGAAATGAACCAGGGCTGGTTTGTAAAAAAAGGCATCAAGGCCGGCAGTAAGCTGCGAGGCCCGCTCTTTGACGTGAAACGCTGATTTTTTGCCCGCAAAAAAGCCGACATCAAGTCGGCTTTTTTGTGGATGGGGTGATCTTCCCAGCTTATGCGAAGTTAGCTTCGGCAAATTGCCAGTTCACCAGGTTGGACAGGAAGGTCTCAACAAATTTCGGACGCTGGTTGCGATAGTCGATGTAGTAGGCGTGTTCCCACACATCTACCGTCAACAGGGCCTTGTCGGCCGTTGTGAGCGGGGTGCCGGCATTGCCGGTGTTGACGATGTCCACTGTGCCGTCGGCTTTTTTGACCAGCCACGTCCAGCCCGAGCCGAAATTACCGACTGCGGATTTAACAAAAGCTTCCTTGAATGCTGCATAAGAGCCAAATTTCGCATTGATGGCCGCTGCCAGCGCACCGCTGGGTTCGCCGCCGCCGGCGGGTTTCATGCAATTCCAGAAAAAGGTGTGGTTCCAGATTTGGGCCGCGTTGTTGTACACGCCACCGCTGGATTTTTTGACGATCTCTTCGAGCGTCATGGATTCAAACTCGGTGCCTTTTTGCAGGTTGTTGAGGTTCACCACATAGGCATTGTGGTGCTTGCCATGATGGTACTCAAAGGTTTCCTGGCTGTAGTGCGGGGCCAGTGCGTCGATCGCATAAGGGAGCGGGGGGAGCTTGTGTTCCATGATTTTCCTCGTGGTGGTTAATGAACTGTCTGTTGACCGGTGAAAGCCATTGTAAAAAACTAAATGAGCCGAGGTGCGGAGACGGTCAAATCGACCTCGCCGTCGGCAAGGGTAGCGCGCAACGGCTGGCCGATATGGGTCGTTTTCACGCTGGTGACAGGTTCGCCCTGCAAGTCGGCCAGCCAGGCATAACCCCGCTGCAAGACCAGTTTGGGGTCCAGTAGTTCAAGACGCAATTGCGCGCGGTCGAGTTGTTGCCGATTACGCTGCACGCTGCCTGCCATTTCTCGGGGGAAATCAGTACTCAAAGACTGTATCCTGAGCCACTTGTGTTGCAAGGTCGATTGCATCGCGTGCCGCAGGCTTTGCGCGAGCCCGTCCAGACATGCCCGCTGCCGTGTCACCAGGTGCGAGGGCCTGCTGACACGGGATGCCGCCCAGTCCAGACGCTGGCTGTGTGACTGCATTTGCCGGTCCACCGCGTTTTGCAGCCGCGACAAGGCCAGGCCCAGCGCCCCCAGCCAAACACTTTGCGGTTGGGCGCACAACTCTGCCGCTGCGGTGGGCGTGGGTGCACGCACATCAGCACAAAAATCAGCAATGGTGAAATCCGTTTCATGCCCTACGCCGCTGACTATGGGAACGGGCGAGACCACGATGGTGCGCGCCAGTTGCTCGTCGTTAAAGGCCCACAAATCTTCCATCGCGCCACCACCGCGAACCAACAGCAGCACATCGACTTCTTCCCGACGGTAAGCCTTGAGCAAAGCCTCGCGCAATTCACCGGCGGCCTGGCCGCCCTGCACGCTGGCGGGGTAGATCACAACGGGGATGTGGGGAGCGCGCCGCTGCAATGCGCTCACAACATCATGCAGAGCCGCAGCACCCAATGAGGTAACCACGCCAATCGCACGTGGCAGCAGAGGCAGCGGCCGCTTACGGTCCACCTCAAAAAGGCCTTCAGCTTCAAGTTTGGCCTTAAGTGCCAAAAACTGCTCAAACAAATTGCCTTGCCCGGCCTGCCGCATGGACTCCACCACCAGCTGCAATTCGCCGCGCGGCTCATACACGCCCAAGCGCCCGCGCAACTCGACCAGTTGTCCGTCGCTGGGCGAAAAATCGAGCAAGCCTGCGGCACGGCGAAACATGGCGCAGCGAACCTGGCCCTGCTCATCCTTGAGGGAAAAATAGCAGTGCCCGCTTGAGGCTCGCGAAAAGCCTGCGATTTCGCCTTGCACGGCCACTGGATTGAAACGGGCTTCCAGGCTGTCTGCAATGGCCCGCAGCAGTGAACCCACAGGCCAGACCCGCACGCCCATTTCACGCACTGGAGTCGACGGTTTTTCAGGGCGGGCCGATGCGTCAAACATGGCTAAATCCCTTGAATTTGGCGGGGTAATACTCCACAGACCACGGCCTGACTTGGCTGCAAGCCTCAATGCCCCATGGAGATCGCGATGAATTGGTGTAACTCATTGATTTTAAATAACTTTATTCTGCTCAATTTTTCATCGTTCTGTCATAAGCACGATTTGGCGCGGCTTCCCAGTGTCCCTGGCATAACTTACTCACAAAGTTATCCACAAGTTCTGTGGGTTATGTCTTACAAAACATCGTCTTGCAAACATTCCTCGACCAGGTACCGAAAAGCCCGGTGATATGGTTTCGGTGGGACATAATTCAGCACAAATTATCTGTTTGGAGATGTGCATTGTTTTCGATCATACAAGCCGCAGGTTGGCCTATTTGGCCCTTGGTTGCCTGTTCCATCTTGGCCCTTGCGTTGGTCATTGAGCGTTTTTCCAGCCTTAAGACCCCAAAAATCGCACCGCCCAAACTGCTTGACGAAGCAATCACCGTTTCGCGCGGCGCCGTCCCCTCACCCGACGTGGTGTCGCAACTGGAACAAAACTCCCTGCTCGGCGAAGTGCTGGCCAGCGGCTTCCGTGCACTCAATATCAACCCGCGGATCAGCGAAGACGACCTGCGCTCCACACTGGAAGGCGCCGGTCGCCGGGCCGCGCACAAGCTGGAGCGCTACCTGGCTGCGCTGGCAACCATTGCTTCTGCCGCGCCCTTGCTGGGTCTGTTTGGCACGGTCATCGGCATGATCGAGATTTTTGGCTCCCAGGCTGGTGCAGGAGCCGCCGGCAATGCAACAGGAGGCAACCCGGCGCAGTTGGCGCAAGGCATTTCGATTGCGTTGTATAACACCGCTTTTGGCCTGATGATCGCCATACCTTCGCTGATCTTCTGGCGCTATTTCCGCGCCCGTGTTGATGGCTACCTGCTGACCATGGAGCTTGCAGCAGAGCACTTTGTGCGTCACCTTAACACCTTGCGCAAATAGGATATGGCCCCCACGCTTGTCGCTTCGCGTACTGCGCTGCCCCCCGCGGGGGCTGAACTTGCTTGGGGCAGCCCGGCGCGGCGTTCGCGTGCCTCGAAGGTTGCCGGGTTGCTTGCTCCGCCGACAGGAAACCCCTCATGAATTTTCGCCCTCACCCGCATGATGAGCCGGAGATCAACCTGATCCCGTTCATCGATGTCTTGCTCGTGGTGCTGATCTTTCTGATGCTGTCAACCACCTACAGCAAATTCACCGAACTTCAGGTCACCTTGCCGGTGGCCGATGCGGAGCAGCAGCGCGACTACCCCAAAGAGGTGGTCGTCGCGGTGAGCAGCGACGGCCGCTATATGGTCAACAAGACCCTGGTGGAAGGGCGCGGGATTGAGGTGCTGGGCGCAGCGCTGGCCGCGGCGGCCAAGGCTGGCAAAGACAGTGTCATCATCATCAGCGCCGATGCCAGCGCCACGCACCAAGCCGTCATTACGGTCATGGAAGCCGCCCGGCGCCATGGACTGACACAGATCACCTTTGCCACCCAGAGGGCCGCGCAGGCTGGCGCGAAGTAGGCTGTCGGGTCGCCCCTTCGCCCCTCATCGGCTCTTCATTTGCCCTCCCCCTGTAATAGCAAGAAACGCGTGAAACAACTCCTGCTGAAGGCTTGGCGCACACGGGGATGGCTAGCCTGCCTGCTCTGGCCCGTAGCGCAGATTTACGGCCTGGCCGTGCGGTTGCGCCTGGCTTTATACCGCGGCGCGATTCTCCCGTCCGAGCGCTTCGGGGTCCCCGTGATCGTGGTCGGCAATGTCATAGCCGGCGGCGCAGGTAAAACTCCACTGGTGATGGCGCTGGTCAAGCATTTGCAAGCGAAGGGCTTGCAAGTGGGCGTGGTTTCACGCGGCTACGGGCGATCCGGCCATGAAACGCTTGAAGTCAGACCGGAAACGCCTGTTTACCAGTCTGGTGACGAGCCAGCGCTTATTAAAAGCGCAACTGGTGCGCCTGTTTTTGTCGCATCAAGACGCGCTGAAGCCCTGCGCGCCCTGCTCGCAGCCTACCCGGCCACCGCCGTGGTGGTATGCGACGACGGTTTGCAGCACTACGCCTTGCAGCGTGACGTTGAGATTGCCGTGTTTGACGACCGCGGCGTGGGAAACGGTTGGATGCTGCCGGCCGGCCCGCTGCGCGAACCCTGGCCTGACCGCAAGCACCAAGGCATTGATCTGGTGCTGCATACCGGCCAGAAGCCCGCCTTCGAAGGATTCACTTCCAGCCGGCAATTGGCCGATCATGCGGTGGCTGCAAATGGTCGCCAGATTGCATTAACCGCCTTGCGGGGCCAGCCGCTGATAGCACTGGCGGGCATAGCCAGTCCTGAAGAATTTTTTGCGATGCTCAGGGCGCGCGGCTTGATGTTGGAAAAGACTATTCCCTTGCCTGATCACCATGCTTTTGGAAGTGGCGACCTTGCCGCCTACACAGGTCAGACGGTGCTGTGTACTGAAAAGGACGCCGTCAAACTATTTCCCATACCGGGCCTCGCTCAACTGCACCTGCTGGCCGTGCCCTTGGCGTTTTCACCCGAGCCCGCTTTTTTTTCGGCGCTTGACGAACTTCTGGCTCCCCTGCTTTCTTCAAAGCTTTCTCAATTACCATCAGATCATGGACACCAAATTACTTGAACTACTGGTCTGCCCTGTGACCAAAGGGCCGCTTGAGTACGACCGCGAGAAACAGGAACTCATCTCCCGTAGCGCCCGGCTGGCCTACCCGGTACGGGATGGACTGCCCGTGTTGCTGGAAAACGAAGCGAGAACCCTCACGGATGAAGAGCTCGGGCTGTGATGCATCCTGAAACCTTGTCTGCATGAGCTTCACCGTTCTCATTCCGGCCCGCCTGGCCTCAACACGCCTGCCGAACAAGCCGCTGGCCGACATCGGCGGTGCGCCCATGGTCGTGCGCGTGGCACAACGCGCCATGCGCAGCGCAGCCAGCCGCACCGTGGTGGCGACCGACAGCACCGAGATCATCGAGAAATGCCGGGCTTTCGGCGTTTTGGCCGTGCTGACCCGCGCTGACCACCCCAGTGGCAGCGACCGGCTCGCCGAAGCCTGCAGCCTGCTCGGCCTGGCTGACGATGACATCGTCGTGAATGTGCAGGGGGACGAGCCGCTGATAGACCCCGCCTTGATCAACGCCGTTGCGCGCCTGCTTGGTGAGCGCCCGGATTGCGCCATGAGCACGGCGGCCCATTCGATTGATCAGCTCACCGATTTCCTTAATCCAAATGTGGTCAAGGTGGTGCTCGATGCGCGCAATACCGCGCTGTATTTCAGCCGCGCCCCGATCCCCGCTGCACGCGACTTCGCAGGCACGGCCTGGTGGGAAAATGGCCAAGAGGGCAGCAAGCTGCCCAAGCCGCTGCGCCATGTCGGCATCTATGCTTATCGGGTCGGGTTTTTGCGACAGTTTCCCACCCTGCCACCGGCACCACTGGAACAACTGGAGTCGCTGGAACAATTGCGCGCCCTGTGGCATGGCCACCGGATTGCCGTGCACATCACCGACTCTGCACCGGGCGCCGGTGTGGACACGCCAGAAGATCTGGAACGGGCACGAAGACTGTTTTCATGACAGACCGCACCCGGACTTGGTCGGCTGTGTAAGCTGCTGACAAGAACGTGCATGCTATCCTCTATGAAAAAGCAAGTGTGGAGTTCGCATCGCGAATGGGCCGGCCCGAACACCTGTCAAGCAGCCTATCGGCTGATCGGCCTGCCGACCGCCCGGCTTACTTCCTGAATTCACAAAAAATAATCCGAGGACATTCATGAGACTGATTTTGTTGGGCGCACCTGGCGCAGGCAAAGGGACACAAGCCACTTTCATCTGCCAGAAATACGGCATCCCCCAAATTTCCACCGGTGACATGCTGCGTGCAGCCGTCAAGGCGGGTACTCCACTGGGCATTGAAGCCAAAAATATCATGGACTCCGGCGCGCTGGTGAGCGACGAGTTGATCATCAACCTGGTGAAGGAACGAATTGCCCAACCGGATTGCGCCGAAGGCTTCCTGTTCGATGGTTTTCCGCGCACGATTCCCCAAGCCGACGCCATGAAGGCAGCGGGCGTGAAGATTGACTATGTGCTTGAAATCGATGTCCCTTTTGAGGCCATCATCGAGCGCATGAGCGGCCGCCGCTCGCACACCGTGTCGGGCCGAACCTACCATGTGAAATACAACCCGCCCAAGATCGAAGGCCAAGACGATCTGACCGGCGAGCCGCTGATCCAGCGCGAAGACGACAAGGAAGAGACCGTGCGCAAGCGGCTGGAGGTATACAGCGCCCAAACTCGTCCACTGGTGGACTACTACTCGAGTTGGGCCAAGGTTGCGCCTGATGCAGCGCCCAAATACCGCGTTATCAGTGGCATGGGCAGTGTCGAAGAAATTACCGAAAGAGCCTTCAACGCGCTGTCGAACTGAGACGGCTCCGGGCATTTCACCGAAAGGCCGTCTTGTGGACGGCCTTTTTCATGGAACGGCCAGACTCAGGCCGGACGGGGCATCAACCCAACAAGCGGAGCAGCAGATCCACCCTCGCCTTCACCGGGCTCAAGCCGTTTGAATCGGGAAGGGTGTCGCCTGGCTTGGGCAGCACGCGGCCATTGAGGCACCGCGTCGCGCGGACTACCTTGATGCCTGCTGCCTGCGCTTTCAGCAAAGCCGCTTCCAGTGCATGGTGCAAGGTGCCGTTGCCTGTTGCAGCGAC
>DASUIO010000230.1:0-6738 GCA_036279755.1 Polaromonas sp.
CTGGAGCAGGAAGCGCGCCTGATGGACTACAAATGGTATGCCGCGCTGGCCTACATCCGCGCCAACAAGCTCAACCACAACGTGATTGCCGGGCCGAATGATCGCTTCGGCATCATTGCCAGCGGCAAGGCCTTCAACGACGCCCGCCAGGCGCTGGTCGATCTGGGGCTGGACGAGGCCACCTGCCACCAGTTGGGCATCCGCCTGCACAAGGTCAATGTGGTGTGGCCGCTGGAGGCCAGCATCACGCGCGACTTTGCGCAAGGCCTTCAGGAAATCCTGGTGGTCGAAGAAAAGCGCCAGATCATTGAATACCAGCTGAAAGAGGAGCTCTATAACTGGCGCGACGACGTGCGGCCCAATGTGCTGGGCAAGTTTGACGAGCCCGAGGGCGATGCATCGGGCGGCGAATGGGGCCGCGCCAACCCGAGCGACCACTGGCTGCTGCGCGCCAAGGCCGACCTGTCGCCTGCCATCATCGCCAAAGCCATCGCCAAGCGCCTGACGAAACTGGGCGTTCCCGGCGACATCATCTCGCGCATGCAGGTACGCCTGGCGGTGATCGAGGCGCGCGACCGCGCCCTCGCCGAAGTCACGGTCGATACCGGCGAACGGGCGCCCTGGTTTTGCAGCGGCTGCCCGCACAACACCAGCACGCGCGTGCCCGAGGGCTCGCGCGCGGTGGCGGGCATCGGCTGCCATTTCATGGCGGTGTGGATGGACCGCTCTACCTCCACCTTCACCCAGATGGGCGGTGAAGGCGTGACTTGGGTCGGCCAGCAGCCCTTTACCACCGACTCCCATATCTTCGCCAATCTGGGCGATGGCACCTATTTCCACAGCGGCCTGCTGGCGATTCGCCAGAGCATTGCCGCCGGTGTCAACATCACCTACAAAATCCTTTACAACGATGCGGTGGCCATGACCGGCGGCCAGCCGGTGGGCGAGCGTCCTGAAGGGCACTCGGTGCTGCAGATCATGCGGAGCCTGGATGCCGAAGGGGTGACCCGGCTGGTGATCGTGACCGACGAGCCGCAGAAGTACCAGGATGCCAAGCTGCTCGCGGGTGTCGAGGTGCATCACCGCGATGAACTCGACCGCATCCAGCGCGAGTTCCGCGAACTCAAGGGCACTACCGCCATCATTTACGACCAGACCTGCGCCACCGAAAAGCGCCGCCGCCGCAAGCGCGGCACGCTGGTGGACCCGGCGAAACGCGTGGTCATCAATGAACTGGTATGCGAGGGCTGTGGTGACTGTTCGGTGCAGTCAAACTGCCTGTCGGTGGAGCCGCTGGAAACCGAATTTGGCCGCAAGCGCCGCATCAACCAGAACACCTGCAACAAGGACTTTTCCTGCGTCAAGGGTTTTTGCCCGAGTTTTGTGACGGTGGAAGGCGGCCAGTTGAAAAAGCCGAAGAAAGAACAACGGGGCGGCCCGACTGAGCTGCCCGAAATTCCCGAGCCGGTGCTGCCCATGGCTGAAAGCGCCTGGGGCATTGTGGTGGGAGGCGTGGGCGGCACCGGGGTCATCACCATCGGCCAGTTGCTGGGCATGGCCGCGCATCTGGAAGGCAAGGGCGTTGTCACGCAGGATGCCGGTGGACTGGCGCAAAAAGGCGGCGCCACCTGGAGCCACATCCAGATCGCCAACCGACGTGACGCCATTTACACCACCAAGGTCGATACCGCCAAAGCCGATCTGGTGATTGGTTGCGATCCGATTGTGGCGGCCAGCAAATACACGCTCGCTGTCATGCAACCCGGCCGCACCTATGTGGCGATGAATTCGCACGGCACGCCGACGGCGGCTTTCGTCACCAATCCCGGCTGGCAATTTCCGGGCGGCAACTGCGAAAGCGCTGTGCGTGCGGCGGTGGGCGCGGAACTGATGGCCGCTTTTGATGCCGAGCAGGTGGCGGTGCAGATGATCGGGGACTCGATCTACACCAATCCCCTGATGCTGGGCTTTGCCTGGCAAAAAGGCCGGGTGCCACTGTCGCATGCCGCGCTCATGCGCGCCATTGAACTCAATGCCGTGCAGGTCGACAACAACAAGACGGCTTTTGAATGGGGCCGTCGCTGCGCGCACGATCTGGCCTCGGTGCAGGCGCTGTTCAAAGCTGCACAGGTGATCGAGTTCGTGAAAAAGCCGTCCCTGGTCGAGATGCTGACCAAGCGGGTGGACTTTTTGACGGCTTACCAGAACGCTGCTTACGCGCAGACCTATCAGGCCTTTGTGGACAAGGCACGCGCGGTCGAAGCGCCATTGGGCAAGACCACGCTGACCGAGGCTGTGGCGCGTTACCTCTTCAAGCTCATGGCCTACAAGGACGAGTATGAAGTGGCGCGGCTGCATACCGACAGGGGTTTTCTTGACAAAGTCAACGCCATGTTTGAAGGCAACTTCAAGCTCAACTACCACCTGGCGCCTCCGCTGACGGCGTCAAAAAACGACAAGGGCGAGCTGCAAAAGAAAAAATTTGGCCCCTGGATGCTGACCGGCTTCAAGCTGCTGGCCCGACTGAAAGGACTGCGCGGTACGCCAATGGATGTTTTTGGCCGCTCCGAAGAGCGCAAGATGGAACGCGCGCTGATCGATGAATACAAGGCCAGCATCGATGAATTACTGGCCGGCCTGAGCGCCGAGAACCATGCCATCGCACTGGAAATTGCCCGGATTCCCGAGTTGATCAAAGGTTACGGCCATGTCAAGGCGCGCCATCTGGCAGCGGCGCGGCCGCAATGGGCCGCGCTGATGCAGTCCTTCCGGCGCACCGCGCCCGCCTCTGGTCAGCCGGCGGCGTGAACTTTTGGCGCACGGGCGGCACTATGTTGCGTTGGCTTTTTGAATCCGGACTGGAAATAGCCGTGTCACGGCCCCGTTACACGTCCTTACTGGCATACAGCCGCATACAATGATCGGTTCTATGCTTTGGCCGTATCGGCCGGAGCGTGTGTCAGTGTCCCTTTAAAACGTTGTGGAGATCGCCGTGTTCATTTCTTCTGCTTTTGCCCAAACCGCTCCCGCTGCTGCCGCAGGTGGCGACTGGATGTCTTCGCTGACAGGCATGTTGCCCCTGGTGCTGATGTTTGTGGTGCTGTATTTTGTGATGATCCGACCGCAAATGAAGAAGCAAAAAGAGCACCGCGCCATGATTGAGGCCTTGGCCAAGGGCGATGAAGTCGCCACGGCCGGCGGCTTGCTAGGCAAGGTGACCAAGCTGGGAGAGGCCTATCTGACCCTCGAAATCGCGCCCGGCGTTGAGGTGCAGCTGCAGCGTAGCGCCATTGTCCAGGTGTTGCCCAAGGGCGCCATCAATACTTCCAAATAAGGCAGTACGACGTGTTGGCCCGTTGACGCAGTCAAGGGCCACTTTTTCTTCATCCGTCCATCCATCAGGAACAGCCCTCTCATGAACCGTTATCCGGCCTGGAAGTACGCCATTATTGTGGTAGCGCTATTGATAGCAGCCCTGTACACGCTGCCCAACTTCTTTGGCGAAGCGCCGGCGGTGCAGGTCTCCAGCATCAAATCGACCGTGAAGATTGACGCCACAACCACGGCCCGGGTCGACCAGGCGCTCAAGTCGGCAGGCATTGCCGCCGATGCCATCACGCTGGAGGGCAGTTCCGTCAAAGCCCGTTTTGGCGATACCGATACCCAGCTGAAAGCCAAGGAGGCGATCCAGAAGGCCCTGACGCCCGATGTGGCGGATCCGGCTTATGTGGTTGCGCTCAATCTGCTGTCGCGCTCGCCTGCCTGGCTGACCTCGCTGCATGCTTTTCCCATGTACCTGGGGCTGGACCTGCGCGGTGGCGTGCATTTCATGCTGCAGGTGGACATGCCGGCGGCACTGACCAAGCGGGCCGAGTCGCTGGCCGGTGACATTCGCTTGTCGTTGCGCGAAAAAAATATCCGGCACAGCGGCATCAACCGAAACGTGCAGGCCATTGAAATCAAGTTCCGCGATTCCGCGACCCTGGACTCCGCCAAGGCGCTCATTCAGGACCAGTTCCCCGATCTCCAGGCGGTGGCTGTCCCGGAAGGCGCCGAGTACAAATTGACCGCCACCATCAAGCCCGAGGCCGCACGCCGGATTCAGGACCAGGCGCTCAAGCAGAACATGGTGACCCTGCACAACCGGATCAACGAGCTGGGCGTTTCCGAGCCCGTGATCCAGCAGCAGGGCCTGGACCGCATCGTGGTGCAATTGCCCGGTGTTCAGGATACCGCCAAGGCCAAGGATATTCTCGGACGCACCGCCACGCTGGAGATGCGTCTGGTGGAAGACAGTGCCGAGGCCCGAGCCGCGGAAAACAATACCGGCCCTGTGCCTTTTGGTGCTGAGCGTTTCTTCGAGCGCAACGGGCAGGCGGTGATTGTCAAGAAACAGGTGATCCTGACCGGCGAAAACCTGACGGATGCACAGCCCGGCTTTGATTCCCAGAGCCAGCAACCCAAGGTGGACCTGACGGTCGACGCCAAGGGTGGGCGCATCATGCGCGATACCAGCCGCGAAAACATCAAGAAGCGCATGGCGATTTTGCTGTTTGAAAAAGGCAAGGGCGAGGTGCTGACCGCACCCGTCATCCAGAGCGAGCTCGGTAACCGTTTCCAGATTTCCGGCTCCATGAGCGTCAATGAAGCCAATGACCTGGCGCTGCTGTTGCGTGCGGGCTCGCTGGCCGCGCCCATGGAAATCATTGAGGAGCGCACGATTGGCCCGACGCTGGGCGCGGAAAATATTGCCAAGGGTTTTCACAGTGTCGCTTGGGGCTTTCTGGTGATCGTCGGGTTCATGGCGATGTACTACATGCTGTTCGGCCTGTTCTCGGGATTGGCGCTCGCCGTCAACATGCTGCTGCTGGTGGCCGTGCTCTCCATGCTGCAAGCCACCCTGACCTTGCCCGGCATGGCAGCCATGGCGCTGGCCTTGGGCATGGCGATCGACTCCAACGTGCTGATCAATGAACGTGTGCGCGAGGAATTGCGCGGCGGTGCCTCTGCACAGGCGGCCATTCATTCGGGTTATGAGCGGGCTTGGGGGACGATTCTGGACTCCAATATCACGACATTGATTGTCGGGCTGGCCTTGCTGGCCTTTGGCTCTGGCCCGGTGCGTGGTTTTGCGGTGGTGCATGTCATCGGCATTTTGACCAGCATGTTCTCGGCGGTATTTTTCTCCCGTGGCCTGGTGAACCTCTGGTATGGCCGCCAGAAAAAGCTCAAGACGGTGTCCATCGGTACGGTGTGGCGACCCGCCACGCCCGGCGCCGTAGCGGAATAACCCCAGCCTCTTTTTCCTGAGTATTTTCCTAAGGCCCCAGATGGAATTCTTCAAAATCCACCGTGACATCCCGTTCATGCGGCATGCCTTGACCTTTAATGTCATCAGCTTTGCGACGTTTGCGCTGGCGGTGTTCTTCCTGTTCTCCCGGGGTCTGCACCTGTCGGTGGAGTTCACCGGTGGCACCTTGATGGAGGTGAATTACACGCAAGCCGCGGACGTCGTGAAGATCCGCAACACCGTGGCGGGTCTGGGCTTTGCCGATGTGCAGGTCCAGAATTTCGGAACCTCGCGCGATGTGATGATCCGCTTGCCGGCACAAAAGGGCGTGAGCACCGCCCAGCAAAGCGAAAAAGTACTGGCTGCGCTGAAGTCCGCCAGCAGCGATGTCACGCTGCGCCGCACGGAGTTTGTCGGTCCCCAGGTAGGCGAAGAGTTGGCGCAGGATGGCATCAAGGCGCTGGCGATGGTGGTGTTCGGCATCATGGTTTACCTGGCCCTGCGTTTTGAGTGGAAATATGCGGTGGCGGCCATCATTGCCAACCTGCACGACGTCGTCATCATTCTCGGGTTTTTCGCATTTTTCCAGTGGGAGTTTTCGCTCGCCGTGCTGGCCGCGGTGCTGGCGGTGCTGGGCTATTCCGTGAATGAATCCGTGGTGATTTTTGACCGGATTCGGGAGAACTTCCGTCGTTACCGGAAGATGAACACGGTGGAGATTATCAATAACGCGATCACCTCCACCATCAGCCGCACCATCATTACCCACGGTTCTACCCAGATCATGGTGTTGTCCATGTTGTTGTTTGGCGGTCCGACCCTTCATTACTTTGCTTTGGCCCTGACCATCGGCATTCTGTTCGGCATTTATTCGTCGGTATTCGTGGCGGCCGCGATCGCCATGTGGCTGGGCATCAAGCGCGAAGATCTGGTCAAGGGTCCGGTCAAGAAGGACGAGGACCCCAATGACCCCAACGCAGGTGCCATGGTGTGATTTATTCATAGGCTAAACATCCGGGGTGCTTGTGGCTCCAAGTAACCAAAAGAGCAGTGTTCTGGCGGAGCAGGCTCGTGCACTGTTCACGGAGCGTGCCATACGGGTCTTGCCCGAGTTGGCTAAATCCATTGGAGACAGGCTGTCGGCCCTGGTGAATCAGCCCGACGCTGCACGCGAAATGCAGGAGCGACGCGACGCCTGGCTGGCTTTCCAGAAAAGCAGTGCGGCCTGGGTCCGTGGCACGACACGCGCCTGGACCAAAGCCCGGGTCATCCCTCCCACTGCGACGGCGTCAAAATTTGCCGAGAATGGCAAATTCGAGTTGATGGGCGACGACGTGATGGAGGACAGGATTCTTGCCTCACGCCTGGCGCTGCGCTTGCTGGATTTTGCGAGTTGGGAGCTCAATGACCTCCGGCTGCGTGTGCAGAGTCTGGAAGCCGCTGCCGAA
>DASUIO010000231.1:0-5387 GCA_036279755.1 Polaromonas sp.
GCTCCGCAAAATAAGCTGCCATGGCCGGGAAATGCTTGCGCCCGTCTTCCAGGCCGGTGTGCATGCTGCCCATCAGCACCCGGTTTTTGAGCGTGGTGAAACCCAGGTCCAAGGGGGCCAGCAGGTGAGGATAGGGGGAAGAGGATGTCGCCAAGTGCTGGTCTCCGTGTCAAAACTGCCTGCATGGTAGCCGCAACAGGAGGCGCGGGGCTGGGCACTCAGTAATCCAGCGGACAGGCTTTAGCGCGCCTTCGGGAAAACCCTGGAGTGGGACTCAGGATAAGGTTTGCTATCAATTGAATAGCTGTTTTCGGCTGTCCTTATTCGGGGCTATAAATCGTTTTTAATCGAAAGCGCGGCTTCAGTCACGAGTTTCGGGCCTTTATAAATGAACCCGGTGTAAATCTGCACCACGTCCGCACCCGCCTTGATTTTGGAAACAGCGTCGGCGCCGCTCATCACGCCGCCCACGCCAATGATGGGAAAGCCCGCGCCCAGGGCAGCGCGCAGCTGGCGGATGACGCGGTTGCTGGCCTCCAGCAGCGGTGCACCGCTCAGGCCACCGGCCTCCTCGGCATGGCGCAGTCCTTGGACGGCTTCCCGGCTCAGCGTGGTGTTGGTGGCCACCACGCCGTCCATGGCGTGGCGCTTCAGGGTGGCGGCGATCACCTCGACTTGGGCTTCATCGAGGTCGGGCGCGATCTTCACAAAAATGGGTACGCGTTTGCCGTGCTGCCGGGCCAGCGTTTCGCGGCGCTCGGCAATGCTGCCCAGCAAGGCGTCGAGCGCTTCGTCGCTTTGCAGCGCACGCAGGTTTTTGGTGTTGGGGCTGGAGATGTTGATAGTCACGTAGTCGGCATGCGGGTACACGCCGTCCAGGCAAATCAGGTAGTCGTCAACGGCGTTTTCAATCGGCGTGGCAGCATTTTTGCCGATGTTCAGGCCGAGCATCAATGGGTTTTCGCTTCGCAGTTTTCGAACGCGTGACTTCTGCACATTCGCCACAAAGGCGTCCAGCCCGTCGTTGTTAAAGCCCAGGCGGTTGATCAATGCGTTGGCTTCCGGTAGGCGAAACATACGCGGCTTGGGGTTGCCGGGCTGTGCCTTGGGGGTGACGGTGCCGACCTCGATAAAGCCAAAACCCATGGCGGCCAGGCCGTCAATGCAGCGGGCATTTTTATCGAGACCCGCCGCCAGGCCGATGCGGTTGGGAAACTTCAGACCGGCCAGTTCTATCGGGTCGCTCACCCGCTTTGCGCAATAGGCCAGTGCAAGCGAAGTGCCTTGGGTACGGGCCAGCGAGGCCATCGTCAGTTCGTGGGCGGTTTCGGGATCAAACCGAAATAAAATACGACGGGCCAGAGCGTAGGGGAGCAGGGACATTGGATAATTCGGGCAGAGGGCTGTGGATTGTCCGGGCCAAGCCCGCAAGACACGAGCTTTGATTGTCGCAAAAACAACCTTACTTCCCCATAAAGCCCAACATGACTCAAGACGAACTTAAAACCCTGGTCGGGCAGGCCGCCCTGCATTACGTGGAGGTCGGCAGCATTGTCGGCGTTGGTACTGGCTCCACCGTCAACAAATTCATTGATGCGCTGGCCACCATGAAGGATCGCATTGCCGGGGCGGTGTCCAGTTCGGTGGCGTCCACTGAGCGGCTGGAGGCGCTAGGGATCAGGGTGTTTGACGCCACTGAAGTGGACGAATTGGCGGTGTACATCGACGGCGCTGATGAGATCGACCATGCGGGCTACATGATCAAGGGCGGTGGCGCGGCATTGACGCGTGAAAAAATCGTGGCCGCCCAGTCACGCAAATTTGTCTGCATTGCCGATGAGTCCAAGTACGTGGCAACCCTCGGCAATTACCCTCTGCCAGTGGAAGTGATTCCCATGGCCGTACAGCGTATCGCACGGCAGTTTGCGGCGCTGGGTGGCACCGCGATCTTGCGGTTCAAAGACGGTGCGCCGCTGGTCACCGACAACGGCCAGTACCTGCTGGACGTGACCGGCCTGAAGATCAGTGACCCGTTGGCGTTTGAGTCCCAGGTGAATCAGTGGCCTGGCGTGGTAACAGTGGGTGTATTTGCGTTCCAGAAGGCCAACGTGTGCCTGCTGGGTACATCGGAAGGCGTCAAGACCCTGGTGTTTTAAGCCAAACTGTCGAGGCTAAAAAGCGGCTTAGAACCTGATGCCAGCCGGGTTGTTGACGGGCGGTGCGGCGGGCGCGGCAGGGCGTGGATTGGCGCCAGCGGCTGGCGCTGCTCCGGCAACTGGCGCTGCGGGTGCCGTAGCGACGCTCACCAGCGGTGTAGGCTCCGGGCGACGGTAGCTGGCGGGCAATACCGATGACGGGGGGTAGCCAGCTGCATTTAAAAACTGCGTCCACTCTGAATCCGAAAAGCCCTTGAGCTGCTGGCTTCCAATCGTCATGAAGGGCAACGAATTGTCACCACTCAAACGCTGGAGGGTCTGGGCATCCTCATTCGTGGTCACCGTTTTTTCGGTAAACGGAATGCCGCGGCTGGTCAGCAGGGAGCGGCCTGCACCACATGGAGCGCAGTTGTCGCCGGTGTACAAGGTTACGGGGTATTTCGTGGCGACTTGCCTCAGCTCAAAAGGCAGGTCCGCTGAGGCTGCAGCTCCTGTTGAACTGACATTGGCAGCGCTGACTTTGGCATTGCTGGCGGGTGGTGGCGATTGGTCGGAAAAAGTCACCTTGCCGTCTGCCCCTATGATGCGGTAAACCGACTGGGCCTGCGCCACAGGCGATAAAAGACTGCCCGCCAAAACGATCAGTGCGTTGAGGGTCAAAAATCTAATGGCGTTTGATCTCATGGTGATCCAGTCGTCTTTGGTACAGGTTTTTCAGGCTTTCAAGCCATGCCTTGATGGCGCAGCAGGGCATCGATGGAAGGCTCGCGGCCCCGGAAGGCTTTGAACGACTCCATGGCGGGGCGGCTTCCGCCTGCTTCCAGGATAGCCTGCCGGTATTTTCTGCCGATTTCCACCGTCACGGTTGTTTTGCCTGTATCTTCGCCGGCGTTTACCGCTGTTGTCGCTGCTGCGGTTTCTTCAAACGCTGCATAGGCGTCGGCCGACAGCACCTCAGCCCATTTGTAGCTGTAGTAGCCGGCCGCATAACCGCCCGAAAAAATATGGCTGAAGGTATGCGCGGTACGGCTGTAGGCCGGGGCCGAAATCACCGCCGTTTCCTTGCGCACTTCATTGAGCAGGCCCATCAGGTCATCCGATGGGTTATGCGAGGTATGCAAGAGCATGTCAAACAGCGAAAACTCGACCTGGCGCAGCGTTTGCATGCCGCTCTGGAAGTTCTTGGCTTCCAGCATCTTGTCAAACAGCGCGCGCGGCAGCGGCTCTCCGGTATCGACATGCGCGGTCATGTGCTTGAGTACTTCCCATTCCCAGCAGAAGTTTTCCATGAACTGGCTCGGCAGTTCGACCGCGTCCCATTCAACACCGCTGATGCCCGAGACGTCGCGCTCGTTCACTTGCGTGAGCATGTGGTGCAGGCCGTGGCCGAACTCGTGGAACAGGGTGGTCACGTCGTCGTGGGTCAGCAGCGCAGGTTTGCCCCCTACGCCTTCGGCGAAATTGCAGACCAGATGTGCCACGGGTGTTTGCAGCGCGCCCGTATCAGGCCGCAGCCAGCGGGAACGTACATCGTCCATCCAGGCGCCGCCGCGCTTGCCGGTTCGGGCGGGTTGGTCAAGATAGAACTGGCCCATCAACTGGCCGTTGCGCTCAATGCGGTAGAACGCCACGCCGGGCTTCCACACGGGTGCGGAGTCCGGCCGAATTTCCACTTCAAACAGGTTCTCGACAATTTTGAAAAGGCCAGCCAGCACTTTGGGCGCGGTGAAATACTGCTTGACCTCCTGCTCGCTGAAGGCGTAGCGCGCTTCCTTGAGTTTTTCGCCAATGTAGGCGTAGTCCCAGGGCTGGGGATTGGGCTGATTCAGCTTTTCAGCGGCAAAGGCGCGCAGGTCGGCAACGTCTTTTTCGGCATAGGGGCGGGCGCGTCGGGCTAGATCACGCAGGAAGGTGACCACTTCTTCGGGGGACTGGGCCATTTTGGCGACCACCGACACTTCGCCAAAATTGCGGTAGCCCAATAGCTGGGCTTCTTCCAGTCGCAGCGCAAGAATTTCGCTGATGACGGCGCTGTTGTCAAAGCGGCTGAATTCTGCCTGTGCCTGGTCGCTGGCGCGCGTGGCGTAGGCCTTGTAAAGCGTTTCGCGCAGCGCGCTGCTCTCGGCAAACTGCATGACAGGCAGGTAGCTTGGCATTTTCAGGCTGAGCCGGTAGCCGGTCCTGCCCTCAGCTTCGGCTTGTGCCCGGGCGGTTTGAAGCACGTCTTCGGGAACGCCAATGACTTCATCGGCTGTGGCGTAGTAAGCAAAGGCATCCGTGGCATCCAGCGCGTTTTCGCTGAATTTCTGGCTCAGATCAGCCTGGCGCTCCTGGATGCTGGCAAAACGTTCCTTGGCGGCAGCTGGCAGCTCGGCACCCGACAATACAAAATTGCGGATGGCGTTTTTGTGCGCCTGGCGCTGCTCGGCATTCAGGCTGGCCACGTCGATGGCTTTGTATTTGGCGTACAGGCGCTCATCAGCACCCAGCCGCGTCCAGAACTCGGTTACGCGGGGCAGGGCGGCGTTGTAGGCGGCGCGCAACTCGGGCGCATCGGCCACGCTGTTCAGATGACTGACGGCGCCCCAGGCGCGGCCCAGATTTTCAGTGGCGACATCCAGCACACGGGCAATGTCGCCCCAAGTGGCCGGAAAATCAGGCGCAGTCACCTGTTCCAGCGCCGCATCCGCCTTGACCAGCAAGTCATCAACGGCCGAGGCAACGTGTTCAGGCAGGATACGGTCAAACAGCGGAAGGTCAGAAAAGTCGAGAAGCGGATTGGTCATGACATCTAGCTGTGGGCGGGTAGGGCGAATCTAAAGGGCAATTGGGCTCTGGGAGCGCAGAAACTGCCCGTTGGGGGCTGGCAAGGGTGCTTGCTCAGTCCTGCGACCTTTTTTTGATGCTGCGCTGCTTCGGCTTGGCGCGTTTGACGGTGCCGCCCGGCGTCAGGCGCTGGTTGCCGAGCACGCGAAGGGTTTTGACCTCGGGCCGCTGGCCATAGCGCGAGCTGTTTTTCAGCACTTTGATATCGCGCGGGCCGGGCATGCGGTCTTCGTTGACGGTTTTTTCTTTTTCCGGAATGGGCCGCCACAACACCAGCAGCTTGCCAATGTGCTGGATAGGGGCGGCATTCAGTTCGTTCGCCAAGGTCTGAAAGATCTCCTCGCGTCCGGCCCGGTCGTCGGACTGCACCCGCACTTTGATGAGTCCGTGCGCATTGAGCGCCGC
>DASUIO010000232.1:0-4352 GCA_036279755.1 Polaromonas sp.
AAAATGCCTGGGCTACCGCACCCCGCACGAGGTCTTTTATGGCTTGGAGATGTGCCCGATTAAACTACCGACTGATGCACTTTGTAGTTGAATCTGCGTATAAAAACAGCCGCTATCCCAATGGAATTGGGCGAAATTAGCTATGTTTTTTATAGCAAAACCGTATCCAGGAAAGGGCTGGACGGCGAAGTCAACTGCGAATTTCGAACTGCGCATCGCCCATGTAGCGGTTGGGGCCCAAGGCGGCCGTGACAGCGGCGGACTCGGCCGCCTGCCATTGACTGAAGATTTCCAGCTCGCTCGGCGACAGGGCCTCTTCCGCCGGAGTCTCGCCGTAGCGTGCCACGATTTTCATGTATGCGGCGTACACCGGCGCGACCAGGCTCGCGTCGCCCAGCGTGGTTTCCAGTGCCGCTTTAAAGCGCTGCTCGGCCGCCTGCATTTCCTCCCTGGAGACGTCTTCGAATGCGTAGAGCTTGAGGGTGTAACTCACTTGCTTTCTTTCCCTTGCGAAGCAATGCCTTGCGTAAGCGCTATGCGCCGTCGCAGCCGGCCGGCCACTTCGGCGTCGCCTGCCTGCTCTGCGCGCTGGGCCTGCACATTCAGCCAGGCCAGCAAGGGGCGGCGCCAGCCTTGGGCGGATGCGGTCTCCATTGCCTTCGCGATGACTGCCGGGCTGGCCTTGCCGGTCTGCAGCAACACGCCTGCGGCAACCAGCTGCGACAGCGGATCTGCAATGCCCTGAACGGCCCCGGCATCCCCAGCAGCGGCAGCGCGTTGTGGGGCTGGCAGCAAGGCGATGCTCTGCGGCGAGACTTGGCCGTGCAGGTAATCAGCGTAGGCGCGCTGGGCCTCGGAGGCGTCCTGGCGCAATAGTTCAAAACCCGCACAGGGCTCAAACACCAAGCTGGCCACGCGGGTGGCGCAATGCAGCAGCTCGGCGTTGGCCAGCAGATCGGCGCGGCCGGTGCGTGCGAGCTGGCTGCGCGCACGCTCGAACTCGACCAGCTCCACCCGGCTATTGCCTTCCATGTAGGCTGCCACCGAACGCTCCATGGCACCCTTGGCTTCGAGTTGCCAGTCCAGTGGCTTGGGGCCTCCGGCACAGGCGCCGAGCAGCAAGATGCCGAAGAGCGGAATGGCAAGTTTTACCGCGCTGGTGTTCATGGCAGTTTGATCTCCGTATCACGGGCAAACGGCCATTTACGGTTGATCTCGTTGACCAGGCTTTCAATCTTGCGCAAGTTGGCCTCGACCTCGCCACGCAAAGCGCCCAGGTCGGCGGTGGCGTCTTTGACATTGCCGCTGACGGCCTGGGCATCGAGCAACACGGCATCAACCTTTTTAAGACTGGTACGCGCTTCGCCGAGCAGGGTATTGAGCTGCACGACCGTGGCGCGCGTTTCCGGCATCACGCCCTTCTCGCCAAACACCTGGGTGTCGGTTTTGGCGGCCAAGCCGTCGAGCTTGGTCAGCAGCGCATTGGTGCGGTCCAGCGTGAGAATGATTTTTTTCGCCTCCTGCTCGCTGCCCAGCAACACCGTGAGTGCGCCGCCGGGGCCATTGAGCCGTGTGCTCAGGGTCTGCAGGTTGGCCAGGCTGGTGCCCACCGAGCCGCTGCTGCCGGTCAGCGTATTGAGGTTGTCGATCAGCTCCTTGGCAGCGGAAATCACTTTGGGGATTTCCGCACTGGCATCGCCCTGCAGCACGGTGCGCACAGCGCCGTCAGGCAGGGCCGGGTCATTCAGCAGTCCAGAATAAGCTCGGATGTTGGTGCTGCCCACAATGCCCCGCACCAGCGTAAAGACGCTGCTGGTACGCAGCCAGTGGGCGTCCTTGGCTGCAACATCGACCAGAATGCGGGCCTTGCCGTCCTCCGCCAGTTCGATGCGCCGTACCCGGCCAATCGGAAAACCGGAAAACGTGAGGTCCATGCCGACCACCACCCCTTCGGAGTCGTCTGCCATCAGCACCAGTTTCTGGGTCGATTCGAATGCGCCGCGGGCGTACAGCACGTAAAGTGCCGAGCCGCACAACAGCAGCAGCATGAAAATCATCAACAGCCTGGCCTTGAATTCCAGACTGGCGACCTGCGCGGGGGAGGAGTCTGCGGGCAGCAGCGGGTCCGCCGGATCGGGACTGGCTGGCGGCGGCGCGAGAGGATCGTGAGGTGAACTCATAGGGTATGCAATTTCAGGGGGTCAATAGTAGTTGCCGACCAGCGAGGCCACTTCAACCAGCAGTATCACGGCAAACATGCGGACCAGTCCGCGCATTTCGGCACTGGTGCGTATACTGGCGCCACGCATGCCGTACAAGGCCGAGGCCATGGGAATCAGCGACACGGCCAGCGAAAAAAGCAGGGTCTTGAGGACAAAGATCAGCGTTACGGCGGGGCTGAACACCTGGCCAAAAAGACGTGTGTAGGCCGCCACGCCCGACACGGTGAAACCATAGCCCACCACATACGCCACCACCAGCGTCACCAGGCTGCTCAGCGCCGCCAGCGTAATGCCCGAGAACATGCCTGCGACTACCCGCGGCAGCACCTCGCGTCGCACCGGATCCATGCCTTGGCGCCGCATTTCGTCGAGTTCGCCGCTGGCCTGCATCGCCGTGAGTTCTGCCCCGTCAGGAATGGTGCAGCGCAGCGCCACAAACAGCGCGGCGGTCAAGGGAATCAGCTCCAGCACCAGCACCCGGATGACCACCTGCAGTGCGTATTGCGACAAGCCATAACTCAGCGCGGTTACCAGCACGATGCGCGTAATGACCACGGTCACCAGCGCGCACAGCACGGTAAACCCCAAAAGAATAGGCGCGGTATTGAGGTAGATGTGCCGGGCCAGCACCCTGCGGCTTTCGCGGCTGTAGCTCGACGGCGAGAGGGTCAGTACCAAAATCACCGCCCCCAGAAGCACCAGACGCCACCACTCGATGAGCCACTGCGCCGCGCCATGGCCTGTTCGCGTCAGCCGACTTTGCCAAGTAGCCTTTGTCATGCCAGCATAATAACTGGGGAGCCTGCCCAATCCCTGTAGGATGCTTGCTTCACTTTGTGCAACTTCCTCAGGCGCCTTCAGCATCCGAACAAACATGGCAATTGACACCTGGATCGCTTATTTGCTGGCTTCCCTCCTGATTGCGATCTCCCCGGGTTCCGGGGCCATTCTGGCGATGAGCCACGGCCTCAGCTACGGCGTGGGAAAAACCCAGGCAACCATCGCCGGACTGCAGACCGGTCTGCTGGTGATCCTGCTGGTGGCCGGTGCCGGTGTGGGTTCGCTGCTGGTGGCGTCTGAGCTGGCCTTCAGCATCGTCAAAACCCTGGGCGCTGCCTACCTGATTTATATCGGCTGGTCGCAGTGGCGTTCATCAAGTGCCTTGACGGCTGACGCCGCGGGCCAACCCGCCAACAGCGTTACCGCGCTGCCGGCAAGCAGGCGCTGGCTCACTGGCTTTCTGACCAACGTGAGCAATCCCAAAGGTATTTTGTTCATGGTCGCGGTGCTGCCGCAGTTCATCAGCCCGAGCCGCCCGCTTTGGCTCCAGTTGCTAATCATCTCGCTGACCACGGTGGTGGTGGACACGGTAGTGATGCACGGCTACGCATTTGCGGCCAGCCGATTGCAAACGCTGTTTAAAAACGCGCAGGCCATCAAGCTGCAAAATCACCTGTTTGGCGGCCTGCTCATGGCGGTTGGCGTGGGGCTGTTTTTTGTCAAGCGCGGCCAACAGGCGGCGCAGTCGGTCTGAGACCACCCGGACGAACCTCAATGAGGCAACAGGCGTATCAGCTTGCCGTTTCGGCTGTCGGTCAGCACATAGAGCAAACCATCAGGGCCCTGCCGCACGTCGCGAATGCGCTCACCCAGCTCGGTCAAGAGCTTGCTTTCGCGAAGCACCTTGCCGCCGAAGGGCTCAGACAGCTCAATACGATCGAGATAGCCAAACTTGAGTGAGCCCACAAACAGATTGCCCCGCCACGCTTGGCCATAGCGCTCACTGGTCAGAAAAGTCATGCCGGATGGCGCAATCGACGGTACCCAATAATGCAAGGGCTGCTCCATGCCGGCTTTGTGGGTCAGGCCCTCGCCAATCTTGCCGCCGCCGTAGTTCTCGCCATAGGTAATCACCGGCCAGCCGTAGTTGCTGCCCGCCTTGGGAAGATTGATTTCGTCGCCGCCCTGCGGCCCGTGCTCATGCATCCAGAGCGTACCGTCAGGTGCAAGCGTCGCGCCTTGGGCATTGCGATGGCCGTAGCTCCAGATTTCAGGCAAGGCCCCGGGACTGCCGACAAACGGGTTGTCCTTGGGCACCGAGCCGTCCTTGTTGATGCGAATGAGCTTGCC
>DASUIO010000233.1:0-2263 GCA_036279755.1 Polaromonas sp.
CTGACCAGCCACCAGTCGGTCGAATTGGCCGGGGCGCGCGAGTTCGACCTTGAACCCTGGCGGTACGCGGCATGAGCGGTCTGTTTTGGTCCGTGACCGCACGCGACCTGCTGCTGGCGGGCAGGCGCCGCATTGAGGCGCTGCTGCCGCTGGGCTTCTTCATCGTGGCCGCGGGCTTGTTCCCGATCGGCGTCGGTCCAGAACCACAGATGCTGCGCCAGATGGCGCCAGGCGTCGCCTGGGTCTGCGCACTGCTGGCGGCCATGCTGTCGGTGACGCAGATGTTCGCCAGCGACGACCAGGATGGCTCGCTCGAGCAGATGCTGTTGTCCTCGCAACCTCTTATAACGGTGGTGATGGGCAAGGTGCTGGCGCACTGGATTTCGTCTGGCGTGCCGCTAGTGCTGGCGGCGCCACTGATCGGCATTCTGTTCGACATGCGCGCGGCCAGCATCGGCACCTTGACGCTAACCCTGGTGCTGGGCACCCCCATCCTCAGCCTGCTCGGCGCCTTGGGCGCAGCACTGACGCTCGGGCTGCGCAGCGGAGCCGCGCTGGTGTTCCTGCTGGTGCTGCCGCTGACCATTCCCGCGCTGATCTTTGGCACCGGTGCCGTCGGCGCGGTCGATTCGGGTCTGTCGCCTCAGGCGCACCTGTCGGTGCTGGCCGCACTGCTCATTCTCACCGCCCTGGGGGCGCCGCTGGCCACCGCGGCAGCCTTGCGCATTGCGAAAGATTAACTTTTACGACACGAAGTCGCAGCACGCCTGATCGCTAAATTACGGGTAAACCCTTAATCTCAAGGTAAAATTAACGGCCATGAATCCACATTCCGCTCCCCCCCAGACACGCTGGACCACCTTTGCGGCACCGTCGCGTTTCTATGCGTTGTCCGGCAAATTGGTGCCGTGGTTCTGGGCCGTTGCGCTGTTGCTAGGCGCGGCAGGCCTGTATGTCGGGTTTGCGATTGCGCCCACCGACTTCCAGCAGGGCGATGCCTATCGCATCATCTTTATCCACGTGCCGGCGGCATGGATGTCAATGCTGCTCTACATGGTGATGGCCTTCTGGGCGGCTTTAGGCTGGATACTCAACACGCGCATGGCCTCCATGTTCGCCCGAGCGATAGCCCCCACCGGCGCGCTGTTCACCGTCATCGCGTTGTGGACCGGTGCACTGTGGGGCAAGCCCACTTGGGGCGCCTGGTGGGTGTGGGACGCGCGGCTCACGTCCGAATTCATCCTGCTGCTGCTTTACGTGGGTTACATCGCGCTGACCGAAGCCATCGACGACATCCGACGGGCCGCCCACGCCGGCGCACTGCTGGCGCTGGTCGGTGCCGTGAATATCCCGGTCATCTATTTCTCGGTGCGCTGGTGGAACACGCTTCACCAAGGCTCCTCGATCAACATGACGGCCGCGCCGACGATGGCCATGACCATGCTCATAGCGATGCTACTGCTCACGTTCAGCTTTTGGGCCTATAGCTTCGCGGTAGTCTTCACCCGCGCCCGGTCCATCGTGCTTGAACAGGAATCCGACACCGAATGGGTAAAGTCGCTCGCGGTCGCCGGGCACAAATAACGAAAGACAACACAATGTACTGGAAATCCTTCGACGACTTTTGGCACATGGGCGGCTATGGTCTTTATGTGTGGGGTTCTTATGCCGTCACGTTTCTGGTGATGGCAGCCGAGGCACTGATCAGCCGTCGGCGCTTCACGGCGGCTCGTCGTGCAATCAACAACCTGGAGTAACGGACATGAAGCCTCGTCATAAACGCGCAATGATCATCATCGGAGTGCTTGCTGCCGTCGGCGTCGCCGTCGCTCTGGTCCTCAACGCATTCAACAGCAATCTGGTGTTCTTCTACACGCCGACGCAAATTGCGAGCAAGGAAGCGCCACAAGGCCGCACCTTCCGAATCGGCGGCCTGGTGCAGGAAGGCAGCGTGACGCGCGAGGGCGTGACCGTGCATTTCACCGTCACCGACACCACAAAAAGCGTACCCGTGCGTTACGACGGCATCCTGCCTGACCTCTTCAAGGAAGGCAAGGGCGTGGTTGCTCAGGGCCAACTGGGCAACGACGGCGTATTCACCGCACGTGAGGTACTGGCCAAACACGACGAAAACTACATGCCGCCAGAGGCCGCCGAGGCCTTGAAGCAAGCCGCCGCGGCGAAGACTCAAACGACCGATACACTGGTAGGAGCGAAACCATGATCCCTGAACTCGGCCACCTACTATTGATCATGGCCCTCG
>DASUIO010000234.1:0-2612 GCA_036279755.1 Polaromonas sp.
CCTCAAAGGGTGCGGATGCAACATAGGTAATCTTGGTCGTCATTCCATACTTTCATAATCTGTGGTTTTTCCGTGCCAATACGAAAGGCATTTAACCCTGATTTCGCTTGAAATATTTTTCTCAGTGAGAAAACTTCCGGCATTGACTTTTCGCCGGGGGCAATCAAAAAATCCTCTGGACAAACTGAGTTACCCAATCACTACGCAAGATTAGAAACATGGTGATGCAGAGCTTGCAGTCTGCATCTTGCCGCGTGGACGTCCACTCGATAGTTCGTTCGAGTTCGCTTCAATCCTCTGCCAGGCGTCGAATTCGCGTTCAAGCGACTCTCTATTTTGAACCCGGTGGCTCAGACATTGACGACTGAGGATGCCGATTTCGATCTCCGCCATGTTGAGCCAACTAGCGTGCTTTGGCGTGTAGTGGAACACCACTCTGCGAAGCAGCTGAGCAGCAGGGCACTTGCCCCGAACGTCTTCGAGGCATTTCCTGAAGTGGGTGTTCAGGTTGTCCAGTACAAGATGAATACGTTTCCGACGGATGCGGGTAAGTCAATAAAATTCGGTAGACTGGTCAAAATCGCATCAGCTGCAACACACCGGCTCCTGCTACCGTGTCAAACACATCCATCCGACCCAGATGCCGCTTACCAAAATCATGATCGACAACTGCCTCGGACACGAGACAAAATTGGCGCAATCGCCCGCGATGCAGCACTCCGAATGCAAAGGCGATGCAGCGGCAAGCGAGATCACGGTGCCGCGTGGCGCTGTACTGGCGCTGTCGCTGGCCGCGTTTGCCAGCGGTATATCGCTGCGGGTCACGGATGCGATGTTACCGCGCTTGGCCGAGGAGTTTTCGCTATCGCTGGGCAACGCCGCTGCGGTCATCACCGTATTTTCGATTGCCTACGGCCTGTCGCAACTGTTTTTCGGACCGATGGGCGATCGCTTCGGTAAATATGTCGTGATCGCCTGGGGCTGCGCTGCCTGTGCCATCACAGCGGCCAGCTGCGCACTGGCGCCGACCTTTGCATTGTTGCTGGCAGCGCGCACCATGGCGGGCGCTACTGCGGCCTCCATCATCCCGCTCTCGATGGCATGGATTGGCGATGTCATTCCGTACGACCGCCGACAACCGGTACTTGCACGCTTCTTGATCGGACAGATTCTTGGACTGTCGGCAGGCGTACTGGTCGGTGGCTTTGCGGCGGAGCATCTAGGCTGGCGCGTTCCATTTATCGGTATCGCCGGCCTCTTTTTAGGAATCAGCATCATCTTGCTGTCGGTCAACCGCCGCTTGCCGCTGTCGGCCCGACCGGCGCGCAAGGCGCAGGGGTCAGCGTTCGCTCGCATGCGATCGGAATTCGCGCAGGTACTGCGCGTTCGCTGGTCGCGTGTCGTTCTGCTGACAGTTTTCAGCGAAGGGGCGTTTCTGTATGGTTCATTTGCCTTTATCGTTTCCCATCTGCACCAGGTGCATGCAATACCGCTGTCAGCGGCGGGCGCTGTGGTGATGTTGTTCGGTTTCGGTGGCCTGCTGTTTGCGATTGGAGCGGCGGGCCTGGTGCGACGTCTGGGGGAGTCTGGATTGACGCGATGGGGCGGCATTCTGGTCACCGCATCGTTTTTGACGATCGCCCTCGCTCCCCATTGGTGGTGGTCGATTCCAGCGTGCTTTACCGCTGGTCTCGGCTTTTACATGCTCCACAATACCTTGCAGATCAACGCCACCCAGATGGCGCCGGAACGGCGCGGCGCGGCCGTTGCGGCGTTTGCATCGTGCTTTTTCCTCGGCCAATCCGTTGGCGTCGGTATTAATGGTTTGCTGATTCCTACTGTCGGTACTACAGGAATCATGCTGCTTGGCGCAGCCGGTGTGCTGATTTTGTCGCTCAACTTCAGTCGTCTGAGGGCGGCGCGTTCGCGCGAAGCGGCACCGCTGACACATGCCTGAACTACGTCATTGCGCTTGCATTCTCAGGCGCTGGTGACGCAGCGACAAGACTTTGACGTATGGGTCTTCATCAATTCTGCTGTGATTTTTCATTCATTCCCGCAGAATATTGGCGCGCACAACCAAACTTGCTGCATCCAGTTCCGGCAACCATCACCGCCAGAAACAAAACGCCTTTTTACGGCAGCCGATAGGCCCCTTTGCTTCCTTCTCGCACCCTCCCTGCCAAGGCCACCCTTCGCAGAGCCAACCCGACTGAGCCCAGCGGAATCCCCGCACCTTGGGCAATGGTGGCATGGGTCAGAGACTTCCAGCTTCGTCGATCCAGCGCAGTCTTGAGGAAGTGCATTACTTTTTCATCGTTGGAACTCAGACGGGGTGCCTTATCCGACTTGGCTACCTTGGGCTTTGCTTTGGGTGACGGTGCGGTCTTGACCAAGACATCTTCTGCGCGCTCGTTGGTTTCAACGGGTCGAGAGAGCGAACGCCTTGCATGGCCTGGCAAGGCGATCAGGACAGGCGTCTCCGGTGTCACCATCTGAGCCGCAGAGGTATAGAGGGCCTTCATTTGCTCCTCCATGGCCTGCAGTTCATGGGCCAGGCGTGCCACAGAACGCAGTTGCGCATAGGCCCGGTCACTTTCCGGGCTGAACGG
>DASUIO010000235.1:0-2396 GCA_036279755.1 Polaromonas sp.
TGGTAAACCTTTAGGATAAATTAATTGACGCAATGATTTCATTACAATCAACCTATTAACGACGCCCGGGCTCAGGCCGTTGACGGCCCTTACATCACGTTGCAACGTGAAGACCGACATGCACTGCAGGCTGGCCGTTTCAGGTCAGCGGCTACTTGCTTAAAAATGGCTCCGGCGTCTGATGGCCGGGGATAAGCCTCTGGTGGTGCCCTGGTCAAGCATAATCACCGCCTCGCGCGTTGCGCATTTCGGTGGGACCCCAGCGAAACCTTTCAGCATGCCGTGCTAGCTCATCGCTTCCGGTTTCAGTAAAAAACCACGATACGCATGACAGACCACTACACCACCCTTGGGCTCAGCAGCGCTGCGACGCTGGCTGATGTCAAAAAAGCGTTTCGCCAGAAAGCGTCCTCCTGGCATCCCGATAAAAACGCCGCTGCGGAAGCGGCAGCGCGGTTTCGGGCGGTGCAGGAGGCTTACGAAGTGCTTTCGGATGCCGACAAGCGCCGAGCCTATGACGATAACCGCCGCCGCAACTTGCTCGACAGTCCGGTCGATACGGCGCGGGATATCTGGAAAAATTATTTCAACCAATTGCTTTGATCTCTGTGTGACAGGAAAGACCCATGACATGAAAAACCCGGCGGCATGAATATTTCCCCCTTTTTCCTCAACCTGCGCTCGGCGCACCGGTCTGAGATGGATGACTTGACATTTGACTCCGACGGACGCGATGTGCTGCGCCAGCGTCTGGCCGAGAAACGTCAGGAAATCGGCTTTCTGGTCCAGATGATGGAGCTCAGCCCCGAGATGGTGGCGGTGGTCTTTCATCAGGGCTTTGTCTTCAGGCAGCCTGCCGTGATGGATCACCTGCTCAGCCATGACGCCGATGAATTTCCGCAGTGGAGCAGTGTGTCTGGCGGTATTGACCTGGCACCGTGGGCCCGGGACCTGGCTCAGGTTGTCCTGCAAGCGCCTGGGGGCGAGCGGTTTTTGACCGTGGCGGCGGGTCTGCACTATATGGCTGGCAAGCCGGATGCTGCGTCCGCTGTGCAAAACGGGAACGACGGACTTGACGACGAAGGTGTCGATGAAGAGGGCGACGATCGTCAAGACGAATTTGACGCTGACGAAGACGGCGATGAACCGGGTGATGCCCGCGCCCGGAAAGAGGCGGGCGCCGACTGGCTGGTCGAGCAGGGCTTTGACCGCAAAGATTGACCTGAAAACAAGACGAGACGCCTTTATGAACCACCTTGCCCTGATTGAAAAAACCCAAACCCTGATTGCGGCTGGTGACATCGTGGGCGCTGAGTTTGCCCTGGTCGAACTGGCCGACACCGAGGGTGACGCTGCGCTGATGGTCGTGCTCGATCTGTTGCCGCCCAAAGACATCCTGGCGGTCATCCGCGAATACGACAACTCCAAAGAGTCGGTGGTCAACCTGCTGGTCACGCCCGCGCAGTTCGCGCGCGCGGTGGTGATTGAAAAGCAGTACAAGGACCTGACCCGCACCCACCTGCGGGGCATGGTCAACGCCATCATTTTTCGGGAAGACGCGGACCCGCTGGAATTTTTGAACGCGATCGGCGAACTGGAGGGTGGTAGCGAAGCCCTGGCCGACTATTTCACTGAAAAATGGGACCGCGTCGAAGCCTTCGCCAGCACCGGCACCTTTGATGCAATGAAAGACTCGGGCGAGCTGCTGTCCAAGGCCGCTCTGCTGGCCTCGGCCTACGAGAAACCGCGCGTCGAGCAGGATGAAATTGCCGACCATGACTGGATGGAGCTCGCGTGGATTCTGCGTTATGAGTGCCCCGACCTTTTCATTGAAATGCTGAGTGTGCTGCGCGCCAAAGCACGCGCTCACGATGCCGACGTTGAGGAGGAAGAAGACACTGAAGAGGACGATGGCAAGGTAGAGACGGGCGATACCGATCGTGGCAAGGCCACGCCTGCCGCGCGCGAGTCGGACGAGGAATCCGCGATCTGAAGGGCGCTGAGTCCGGACAGCAACCATCGATGCCAATGCACCCCAACGTCTCGCCCGCTTCCATTTCGCTTTACGATGCGCGCCCATTTTTTGAAAAAGCGCTGCAGTTCGGTGTGCAAAACGGCATCATCGACAGCCAGAAATTAGACAGCATTTGCACGGAGGCCCCCAAAGGCATGGTGCAGATTGCGCGCTACTTTGGCAACGAGTTTTTGCGCCCGGATCTTGAAAAAGCCAAAGACCGCATGGTTAATCTGGTCAGCCTTCACCTTGAAAGCACCAGCGGTGGTGACTTGCGGCAAGCCGCCGAGTCGCTGCGCGACCATTCTTTCTTGTCCCGCTCCAAAGGCGGTTCGGACATGCTGAAAGCGCTGCTGGCCCTGCCGGAGAGCAACAGCCTTCA
>DASUIO010000236.1:0-2191 GCA_036279755.1 Polaromonas sp.
GTGCGCTAAACTGAATCGGACCGCTTCAACCACACCCAGAACCATGACGAAAAATACTTCCATCCTCCTCACGGGCGGCGCCGGGTTCATCGGCAGCCACACCCTGCTCGCGCTGTGCGCCGCGGGGTTTGAGCCGGTCATCCTGGACGACTTTTCCAACAGCAGCCCCGCAGTCCTGGAGCGCCTGCGCCACCTGCGAGGCCAGCCCGTGCTGTGCGAACGCGGCAACGTGTGCGATGCGGCGCTGGTGCAAACCGTGATTGAGCGCTGCGGCGTCGAGGCCGTTATTCACTTTGCCGGCTTCAAGGCGGTCGGCGAGAGCGTGGCCAAGCCGCTCAAGTATTACGCCAACAACCTGGGTGGCATGGTCAGCCTGCTGCAGGGCATGGACGCCGCGGGCTGCCGCACGCTGGTGTTTTCAAGCAGCGCCACGGTGTATGGCGACCCGGCCTCGGTGCCGATCACCGAGGACTTCCCCCGCAGCCACACCAACCCCTACGGCCATACCAAGCTGGTAGGTGAAGACATGATGGCCGCCATGCGTACCGCCAATCCGGCATGGCGCATGGGCGTGTTGCGCTACTTCAACCCCGTGGGCGCGCACCCCAGCGGCTTGATTGGTGAAGACCCCATGGGCATTCCCGACAACCTGATGCCCTATGTGGCGCAGGTGGCGGTGGGCAAGCGCCCGCACCTGAACGTGTACGGGAATGACTACGCCACGCCGGATGGCACCGGCATTCGCGACTACATCCACGTGCAGGACCTGGCCTCGGGCCACGTGGCAGCGGTGCAGGCGCTGCTCAGCCGCGGAGAAAGCTTCACCGTCAACCTGGGAACCGGCCGCGGCCACAGCGTGCTGGAGGTCGTGCACGCGTTTGAAAAGAGCAGCGGACGTCCGGTGCCCTACCAGATCGCGCCCCGCCGCCCGGGTGACGTGGCGCAATGCTATGCAGACCCGGCCCTGGCGCACCGCTTGCTGGGCTGGACGGCGCAGCACACCCTGGATGAGATGTGCGCAGACTCTTGGCGCTGGCAAAGCCAGAACCCGAACGGCTACCGCTGACCGCCTCACCGATTGGCCATGCTCACGCGGCACGCAGCGCGGTCTTCAGGTCCTGGCCGATTTCTGGCCGCTCTGCAAAGGGATCCATCGGGTTTTTCTGCTGCAAGATGCATTCCATGCGGGTCTGCACGTTGCCCAGCGCCTTGGGGTGGCTGAAGATGTAAAACTGATCGGCCGCGATGGCATCGAACACCTTTTGCGCCACTTCAGCAGCGGTGACTTTGCCTGAGCTGACGGCCTTGTCAGTCATGGCCTGGCCGATCAACTGGCTGCGCGTCGGTTTTAACGCAGGCAGTTCCGCGGGCCGGTTGCGGTGGCTCTGGCTGATGCCGGTCGGCACGAAATACGGGCACAGCACGCTGGCGCCAATCTGGTCACTGACAAGTCGCAAGTCCTGGTACAGCGTTTCGCTCAAGGACACCACGGCGTGCTTGCTCACGTTGTACACGCCCATGTTCGGTGGATTGAGCAGCCCGGCCATACTGGCGGTGTTGACGATGTGGCCTTGCCAGGCCGGGTCTTTTGCCGCGGCCTCCAGCATCATGGGCGTGAAAATGCGCACGCCGTGGATCACGCCCCAGAGGTTGACACCCAGCACCCACTCCCAGTCCTTGACGCTGTTTTCCCAAACCAGGCCGCCCGAGGCAACGCCAGCGTTGTTGAAGACAAAGTGCGGCGCGCCAAAACGCTCGAACACGGCCTGGCCCATGGCCTCCATCTGTTCGGCACTGGATACGTCGATCTTGAAGGTCAGCACCTGAGCGCCGGTGGTTTTGATCTCGGCGCTGGCCTGATCCAGCGCATCCTGCTGCACGTCCACCAGCACCAGGTTCATGCCCAGTTTGGCGCCTATGCGTGCGCATTCCAGGCCAAAGCCCGAGCCTGCGCCCGTCAGAACAGCGGTCTTGCCTTTGAAATTTGTGATCATTGCCAACTCCTGGTTAAACGGGGCGCAGCATTTCGATGTGGGCAATGCCGTCTTCGACATACGGCTCCCCGGTTTTGACGAAACCGTGCTGCATATAAAAATGCTCCAGATGCGCCTGGGCGCCAATCCGGATCGGCTGCGCTCCCCATTGCTGCGACAGGCACGCAATGGCTTGTTGCATCAGCACATGGCCGGCA
>DASUIO010000237.1:0-3866 GCA_036279755.1 Polaromonas sp.
CGGGCCCAGCGCTGAGGGCGGCGGCGCCAGCGTGCTGCGCGAGAACACGTTGATCATGGTCAGTGCCTTCATCGGCTCGTTAAGTGAGGCATCGAGCAGCTGCTGCGACACTTTCATCGGGAAGGCGATGCCCACCAGCACGAGGTGGCTCACGCGGTCTTTGAGCTTTGACGCGGCTTCGAGCGCAATCAGTGAGCCCCAGCTGTGGCCGACCAGTGCGGCACGTTGTACGCCGATTGAGTCGAGCAGCGCGGCGATGAAATCAGCGGCTTCCTCCACGGAGGAGGGCGCCTCGCCTTCGCTGCGGCAGTGGCCCGGCAGGTCCACCGCGAGCACATTCCAGCCATGGTGGGCGAGGTAGCGGCTTTGCAGTATCCAGACGCTGTGGTCGTTGAGCACGCCGTGGATGAAGACCACCGTGGGTTGGGCGGCCTCAAAGGATTTGCCGCCGGTGTAGCAGTAGGTTTTGTGGCCGTTGACGGTGATAAACATGGTCTTATTCTTGCGGAGAACTAGGCGTCGGCGATGAGTCTTTTGCCCATGCTGAGCACATCGTCCTGGCCGTAGCCCAGATGTTGGTAGAAGGCAAGCACTTTGGCGTTGCCGCTGCGGATTTGCAAATTGAGTTTGGGGCAGCCAGCGGCTTTGAGCAGGGTTTCGCCATGCGCAATCAGCACACGGGCGTAGCCCCGGCCCTGATGCTCGGGCGCGACCGCCAGATAGTTCATCCAGCCGCGATGACCGTCGTAACCGAACATGGCAGTGGCGATCACCTGGTCGTCCAGGACGCCGACCAAAAACCAGTCGGCCTGGGTGCCGAGCTTGCGCTCGATGTCTTGGTGCGGATTGTTCCAGGCTCGCGTCAGCTCGCAGGCCTGCCACAGCGCAATCACCTGCGCCTCGTCTGCATCGCCGTAAGGACGGATTTTCATGCCAGCTTCTCCGCCGTTTTCAGCGCCCGCTTGAGGTCATCGATCAGATCATCCGGGTCTTCCAGGCCGATGGACAGGCGGATGGTGCCCTGCGTGATGCCGCCAGCCGCCAGCGCTTCGTCGCTCATGCGAAAGTGTGTCGTACTGGCCGGGTGGATCACCAGGCTGCGGCAGTCCCCGACGTTGGCCAGATGGCTGAAGACCTTGAGGCTTTCGACAAACTTCTTGCCCTGTTCCCGGCTGCCCTGGAGGTCAAAGCTGAACACCGAACCGGCGCCGCGCGGCAGCAGCTTCTTGGCCAGTGCATGGCTGGGGTGGCTCTCCAGCAGGGGGTGGCCGACGCGTGAAACGAACGCCTGGCTGGCCAGAAACTCCACCACTTTTTCGGTGTTGCTCATGTGGCGCGCCATGCGCAGCGGCAGGGTTTCAATGCCCTGCAAAATAAGCCAGGCGGTGTGCGGGCTCATGCAGGCGCCGAAGTCGCGCAGGCCCTCGCGTCGGGCGCGCAGCAAAAAGGCGCCTACCGTGCTTTCCTCGCTGAACACCATGTTGTGAAAGCCTTCGTAGGCCTCGCTCAGTTCGGCAAACTTGCCCGACTTGTCCCAGTCGAAGCTGCCACCATCGACGATGATGCCGCCAATCACCGTGCCATGGCCGCTTAAGAATTTGGTGGCCGAGTGGTACACGAGGTCGGCGCCATGCTCGAAAGGCTTGATCAGCCAGGGCGAGGTCAGCGTGGAGTCGACCAGCAGCGGCACGCCCGCTTCATGCGCAATGCTGGAAACGGTGGGAATATCCAGCACATCCAGGCCGGGGTTGCCAACGGTTTCGCCGAAAAACAGGCGGGTAGTGGGTCGCACGGCAGCGCGCCAACCATCAATGTCGCCGGGTCTGACGAACGTGGTGTCAATGCCGAAGCGGCGCAGTGTGTAGTGCAGCAGGTTTTGTGATCCACCATACAGTGCGGTGCTGGCCACGATGTGCGAGCCGGCGCCCATCAGCGTGGCAATACTCAGGTGCAGGGCCGCCTGGCCGCTGGCGGTGGCAATCGCGCCTATGCCGCCTTCGAGCGCCGACACGCGTTGCTCCAGCACTGCATTGGTCGGGTTGCTGATGCGTGAATACACATGGCCGGCGCGCTCCAGGTTAAAGAGGCTGGCGGCATGGTCGCTGGACTCAAATACAAAGGAGGTGGTGAGGTAAATCGGCACGGCGCGTGCGCCCGTGGCCGGGTCCGGGGCTGCGCCTGCATGCAGCGCCAGGGTGTCGAAACCGGGGTCTGAATATCCGGGCATGAGTATGTCTCCAGTGCAAAATCGACAAAATCTGTCCTCGCCCAGCCGAATTTTCGCTTCGATTCTTTAAGCCCGACAGGCTTCTTTGCGTTCAAATCCTGTACAGGGCGGACCAAGGGGTAATCCCGGAAAATCGTTAAAGCCAGTCGTTGGATTGTGGGCTATATTTAAACTGAATTTCCCGGCGCTGCGTTGCGGGGAAAAATTGCAGAACAATCGAGGAGAAAGTGATGAAGGTTTCTGACATCCTGCGCTTTAAGGGGAACGCGCTTTACACCATTCAGCCTGACGAACCGCTGGCCAAGGCGGCCCAGATCATGGCCGAGAACGACGTCGGATCGGTGGTTGTCATGGAACATGGCGATGTCGTTGGCATGCTGACCTTTCGTGAAGTGATTCTTTCTATTGTCAAAAGTGGCGGCGAGGTCGGCGGCACGCTGGTGCGCAAGGCCATGAACGACTGCCCGTTCACCTGCACTACCGAGACCGATCTCGACGAAGTGCGTCGCATGATGCTGGACTGCCATGCGCGCTACATGCCCGTGATGAACCAGAACAAGCTGACGGGTGTCATCAGTTTTTACGACGTCGCCAAGACCGTGGTCGAAAGCCAGAACTTCGAAAACAAGATGCTCAAGGCCTACATTCACGACTGGCCTGCTGAAGGCGATGCCCCGGAAGGCTGATTTGTCGGCTGGCCGCGCGCTCTGGGATAATCCTGACCATGAGTGGTAATACTTTTGGAAGCCTTTTCGCCGTCACCAACTTTGGTGAATCCCACGGTCCGGCCATTGGCTGCGTGATTGACGGCTGCCCGCCTGGCCTGTCGCTCAGCGAGGCCGATATTCAAGGCGATCTGGACCGCCGCCGTCCGGGCACCAGCCGCCACGTCACGCAGCGCAACGAACCCGATGCCGTTGAAATCCTCTCGGGCGTGTACCAGGGCAAGACCACCGGCACGCCGATTTGCCTGCTGATTAAAAACACTGACCAGCGCAGCAAGGACTACGGCAACATCCTGGAGACTTTCAGGCCTGGCCATGCCGATTACACCTACTTGCACAAATACGGCCTGCGCGATCCGCGCGGCGGGGGGCGATCTTCAGCGCGCCTGACGGCGCCGATGGTGGCGGCCGGTGCGGTGGCCAAAAAGTGGCTGGCTGAAAAATATGGCACGGTCTTTCGCGGCTGCATGACGCAGATCGGCGATATCGCGATTCCTTTCGAGTCCTGGGCGCATGTGCCCAACAACCCGTTTTTTGCCCCGGTGGCAGACGTCTCACAGCTTGAGACCTATATGGACGAACTGCGCAAGGCCGGCGACTCGTGCGGTGCGCGCATTCGCGTCACGGCCTCGGGTGTGCCTGTGGGCCTGGGCGAGCCGCTGTTTGACAAGCTCGATGCCGACATTGCGTTTGCCATGATGGGCATCAATGCGGTCAAGGGTGTTGAAATTGGCGCCGGTTTTGCCAGCGTGACGCAGCGCGGCACCACCCACGGTGACGCGCTGTCGCCCGAAGGCTTTCTATCCAACAACGCCGGTGGCGTACTGGGCGGCATCAGCACCGGGCAGGACCTGGAAGTGTCGATTGCCATCAAGCCGACCAGTTCCATCATCACGCCGCGCCAGTCCATTGAC
>DASUIO010000238.1:0-2443 GCA_036279755.1 Polaromonas sp.
ACAAAAGAGGTGTCACCCCGGTCGGTTTTCACCGTCCACACACTGGGTGTGGCAAACGTCGAAACACTTTTAAGCTGCTGGATTTCAGGCACGAAGTCGCGCAGGGCCAACTCTTCCTTCAGTAGCGTACGCAGTCCGGGCGGCAAGGCCTGTAGCTGCTCTATCCAGGCCACCTCGTGGCCCTCGGTGCTGACCAGTGAAATGCCTTCATCGGGCGCCGCAACAGGAAAAGCCCGCACCGGCACCACGCCGGCATGCTGCTCGCCATTCGCGCCGATGAACAACAGGCGGCCGGAGGCCTGGCGCTCCAGCTGGAAGGCCGTGAAAGAAGTGAAATCGGAATTGGTATTGGAATTCGTCATGCGCAGTCCTTCGCTCATGGGTTGCCTGCCTGTTGGGCGGCATGTTGGGCTGTATGAGCCAGTTGAGACGTGGCCAAGGCTGTTCGAATTTCTTGACCTTCTCCGCCTTCCCGATCATCGCCTTCGCTGTCAACTTGCCGGGCCTGGGCTTCGTACAGCCGCCAGTAGGCCCCCTGCTTGGCCATGAGCTCATCATGCGGCCCGACCTCCACCACCTGCCCGCGGTCCATCACCACCAGCCGGTTGGCCTTGCGCAATGTCGACAGACGGTGGGCAATCGCAATGGTGGTGCGGCCCTGCACCAGATTGTCGAGCGCGCGCTGGATTTCTTTTTCAGTTTCGGTGTCCACCGACGAGGTGGCCTCATCCAGAATCAGGATGCGCGGGTCGATCAGCAAGGCGCGCGCAATCGAAATGCGTTGGCGCTCCCCGCCCGACAAGCCCTGGCCGCGCTCGCCGACCAGTGAGTCATAAGCCTGTGGCAGGCGCAGGATGAATTCATGCGCATGGGCAGCACGCGCGGCTGCCACGATCTCGGCGCGGCTGGCACCGGGTTTGCCGTAGGCGATGTTTTCCGCGATCGTGCCGAAAAACAGGAAAGGCTCCTGCAGCACCAGACCGATGTTGCGCCGATAGTCGGCCACGTTAAAACGCCGGATGTCGGTGCCGTCCACGCTGATGGCGCCGTCGGTCACATCGTAAAAGCGGCAGAGCAGGTTGACCAACGTGCTTTTGCCCGAGCCGCTGTGGCCCACCAGGCCGATCATCTCGCCGGGCTCAATCTGCAGGTCCAGGCCGCGAATGACGGAACGGTTACCGTAGCGAAAACCCAAGCCTTTCATGTCGATGCGCCCCTGTAGCGCGCCTATCTTCACCGGCTGGGCCGGCTCGGGCACGTCGGACACATGGTCAAGAATGTCAAAAATCCGCTTGGCACCCGCCGCTGCCTTCTGCGTAACAGAAACAATACGGCTCATGGAATCGAGCCGGCCATAGAAGCGTCCAATGTAGGCGATAAAGGCCGTCAGCACCCCCACCGTGATCTGCTGTTTGGACATCAACCAGATACCAAACGCCCACACCACCAGCAGGCCAATTTCCGTCAGCAGGGAAACCGTGGGCGTGAACAGCGACCAGGTCTTGTTAATCTTGTCATTAGCCGCCAGGTTGTGCTGGTTGACTTCGCGAAAGCGCTGTGCTTCGCGCTTTTCCTGGGCAAACGCCTTGACCACCCGGATGCCGGGAATCGTGTCCGCTAAAACGTTGGTGACATCGGACCAGACCCGATCGATTTTTTCAAAGCCGGTGCGAAGCTTGTCACGCACCACATGAATCATCCATCCAATAAAAGGCAAAGGCAGCAAGGTGACCAGCGCCAGCCACGGATTGATGGAAAACAGGATGGCGGCGGTCATTCCGATCATCAGCACATCGGTGGCAAAGTCCAGCGCGTGCAGCGACAGGAACACGCAAATGCGGTCCGTCTCGGAGCCAATCCGCGACATCAGGTCTCCGGTACGTTTGCCACCGAAGTAATCCAGCGACAACTCCAGCAGATGATCAAAAGTGGCGGTCCGCAAGTCAGCACCTATGCGTTCAGACACCAATGCCAGTAAATAGGTGCGCGCCCAGTTCAGGGCCCAACCCAGCACCGCCGCACCCAGCAAACCACCCAAAATGACCATGACTTTCGAGGGCTCGATCTGCTGACCGTTCTGAAACGGAATCAGAATGTCGTCCATCAACGGAATCGTCAGGTAGGGCGGCACCAGCGTGGCCGCCGTGGAAGCCAGCGTCAGCAAAAAACCAGCCAGCAGCTGATTCCGGTAAGGGTGGGCAAAGCGCCACAGCCGCAGCAGCACCCAGGTCGAGGGCGGCGTGTGCAGCTCGCGGGCGCAAGCCGGGCATTCTTCGCTGTCCGGGGGCAGTGGCAAATAGCACTCCGGGCACAAAGCGGCTTCGTCGGCCGGCACGGACTCAAGACCTGGTGCGCCAGTCCCGGCCGGGGCCTGTTGCTGCGCAAACAGCCGCACCAGGCGCAGAGCCTGCACATTGGCACCCAGGGTAAACCGCCAGCTGGC
>DASUIO010000239.1:0-3728 GCA_036279755.1 Polaromonas sp.
CTGGCGGCTGTCGACCAATGAACTCGACCGGCCGATTTGCTGGGGCTATGTGCTGGAGTCCTCATTCGAAAGCGTCGAGGCCCTCAACACCTACCTGTTTCACCCGCTGCACCAGGCGCTGATCGCCGATCTGAAACCTTACTTTGAATGGGCCGCGGTGGACTACACCGTCTAGCGCAGAGGCGAACCCGGGCGGGCTGGCAGCCCGGCGTTTCAAGGCTTATTGCTCAGCAGAAATGATCCATTCCGGAAAACGATGTTTGACGTCATCGACAAAGGCGAGTGTTCCTGCCAGGTGCTGACGCAGTGCCTTTTCGGCAGCCTGGGCGTCTTTGCGGGCGATGGATTCAACGATAGCCCGATGGTCTCGCACGATAGCCTGGGGCTTGCCTTTGGCCGGCAAGTGCAGGCGACGCAGGCGGTCGACGTGCCCACTTTGCTTGCGCACCAGGCTCCAAAGAGGCCCCACATTGGCGGCCTCGTACATTTCTTGATGAAAGGCTTGGTCGGCCAAGGCCAGTTTCGGAACGTCCAGCGGCTTGAGCGCGGCTTCTTGCAATGCCAGATTCGTGTTCAAACGCCGCACAAGTTCGCGGCGCTCCGCATCAGGCAATTCGCACAGCGTTTTCAGTATTTCCAGCTCGATCGACCTGCGCAAGAAATGCGCCTGTAATGCAGCCGACAAGTCAATACGGCTCACGACCGTGGCATGTTGCGGAAAGATGTCCACCAACTGCTCTTCGCCCAGGCGCAGCAAGGCATCCCGAATCGGCGTCTGGCTGATTCCGAAGTGTTCTGCCAGCTCTGCGCGTTGCAACACCGTTCCGGGTTCCAGTTGGACCGAAACGATCAATTCACGCAGCGCTTCAAAAACCTGGGGCGCGGACTGTCGGGTGCGGTCCAGTTTTAGCGGTGGAACTTTCTCTAAGGCGTTCATGCGGTCTTGAGGTGTGGATGGGCTGTTGGCACGGGCAAATCATAGCATTGACACACTAATATATTAGTGCTTTAATTCCACACCTGCTTTTGGTGGAAAAAGTGGGCGGGTTTTGGTCGCGGTGCCGGGCTGACACGGCAGCCGCCGAAAAATCAGTTCTGCATCTGTGTTTCAAGAGTCATTACAGGAGACAAAGCATGTTCACCATCACCCACCCCCGCTTGACCAAGCGTCTTTTCAGCCAGTTGGTGCCCTGGCTGTTTTTATGTGCCACTGCCCATGCACAGACAGCCTGGCCCAGGGTGCATGGTGCCCAGCGTTTCGTCGAGCCCCCTCCTGCGCCGTATAACCTGAACCTGAACAGAACCTCATGACCAAGAAAACCTACGAAGAATTGCGCAGCGCGCGCTGGTTTGCCCCCGACGATGTACGCTCCTTTGGCCACCGCTCGCGCGTGATGCAGCTGGGCTATGGCCCTGCAGACTGGGTGGGCAAGCCGGTGATCGCCATCATCAACACCTGGAGCGACATCGGCACCTGCCATGGCCACTTCAAGCAGCGCGTGGAAGACGTCAAGCGCGGCGTGCTGCAGTCAGGCGGCTTTCCCCTTGAGCTGCCAGCGATCTCGCTGTCCGAATCCATCGTCAAACCCACCACCATGCTCTATCGCAACATGCTGGCAATGGAGACCGAGGAATTGCTGCGCAGCCACCCGATTGACGGCGCGGTACTGATGGGCGGCTGCGACAAAACCACACCGGGGCTGGTGCTCGGTGCATTGAGTGCGGGCGTCCCCTTCATCTACATGCCCGCCGGGCCCATGCTGCGCGGCAACTGGAAAGGCAAAGTACTGGGCTCGGGCTCCGACACCTGGAAATACTGGGACGACCGGCGCGCAGGCAAGATCAGCGCAACGCAGTGGATCGAAGTGGAAGGCGGCATCGCCCGCAGCCACGGCCACTGCATGACCATGGGCACTGCCAGCACAATGACCGGGATTGCCGAAGCCTGCGGTTTCACACTGCCAGGCGCCTCGTCCATTCCCGCGGTCGATTCCAACCATATCCGCATGGCCACCGAGTGCGGCCGCCGCGCCGTGGACATGGTCTGGGAAGACCTCACCCCCGCCAGGATGCTGTCGCGCGCCTCGTTCGAGAACGCCATCACCGTGGCCATGGCCATGGGCTGCTCGACCAACGCGATCATTCATCTCGTGGCCATGTCGCGCCGCGCGGGAGAGCACTGTGCCGTGGGTCTGGACGACTTCGACGCCGCCAGCCGCCGGGTTCCGGTGATCGCCAACATCCGGCCAAGTGGCGACACCTACCTGATGGAAGACTTCTACTACGCCGGCGGCATGACCGCGATGATGAGCGTGCTCAAGGACCACCTCAAGCTCGATGCGCTGACCGTCACCGGAAAAACCATGGGCGAGAACCTGGAAGGCGCCGAGGTCTACAACCATGACGTGATCCGTCCGCTGAACAACCCGATTTATGCCGAAGGCGCGCTGGCCGTGCTGCGCGGAAACCTGGCACCCGACGGCTGCGTGATCAAGCCCAGCGCCTGCGCGCCGCAGTACCTCAAGCACACCGGCCCGGCGCTGGTGTTCGACGACTATCCCTCGATGAAAGCGGCCATCGACGACGAGAACCTCGACGTGACCGCCGACCACATCATGGTGCTGCGCAACGCCGGCCCGCAGGGCGGGCCCGGCATGCCCGAGTGGGGCATGCTGCCCATTCCCCTCAAGCTCGTGAAGCAGGGCGTGAAGGACATGCTGCGCATTTCCGACGCCCGCATGAGCGGCACCAGTTACGGCGCCTGCATCCTGCATGTGGCACCCGAGGCCTACATCGGCGGCACGCTCGCGCTCGTGAAGACCGGCGACCTGATCACGGTCGATGTGCCGGCCCGGCGCATTCATCTGGAGGTCAGCGACGAAGAACTGGCGCAGCGACGCGCCGCCTGGAAACCGCTGCCCAAGCGCTTCGAACGCGGCTATGGCTGGATGAGCGCGCGCCACATCCAGCAGGCCGACCTGGGCTGCGATTTTGATTTTCTGGAAACCTCGTTTGGCGCGCCGGTCGGCGAGCCCGACATTTATTGACACGAAAGACACCATGGCTCTCAATCCCGCCACCCGCGACAAGCTCAAAACCGTCAGCACCGCCACGCTGTGCACGGCCCTCTTTAAACGCGGCCTGCGCAACCAGTTCATTCAGGACGTGCACCCGATCAACCCGAACCTGCCCAACATGGTGGGCGAAGCCTTCACGCTGCGCTACATCCCGGCCCGTGAAGACCTCAACCCCATCACGGTGTTCCAGAACCCCAAGCATCCCCAGCGCGTAGCGGTCGAGCAGTGCCCTGAAGGCGCGGTGATGGTCATTGACAGCCGCAAGGATGCGCGTGCCGCTTCGGCGGGCTCGATCCTGATCTCGCGCCTGATGGTGCGCGGCGCCGCGGGTGTGGTCACCGATGGCGGTTTCCGTGATTCACCCGACCTGGCGGTGATGCCGTTTCCGGCGTACCACCAGCGTCCTTCAGCGCCCACCAACCTCACACGGCACCAGGCGCTGGACATCAATGTACCGATTGGCTGTGGTGATGTGGCGGTATTTCCCGGTGATGTGATCGTGGGTGACCAGGAAGGCGTGTTCGTGATTCCGGCGCATCTGGCCGACGAGATCGCCGATGAGGCGGTGGAGATGACGGCGTTCGAGGACTTCGTGACCGAGGAAGTCCTCAAGGGCCGCTCCATCATTGGGCTGTACCCGCCCACGGAGGA
>DASUIO010000240.1:0-2929 GCA_036279755.1 Polaromonas sp.
AACTCGACCGCGATCTGGCGCGGCAATTGCGTCAGCACCCCCAACTCACTGTGGTCGAGGCCGATGTGCTCAAGGTGGATTTCAGGCAACTGGCGGAACAGCTTGGCGGTGCAGCTGCTTTGCCGGCTGGCGAAGCCCATGCAGTGAAAAGCAAGGAGGCGCCGGAAGTGCGCCGCGCCGGGCCGCCCCAAGCAAGCACAGCCCCCTCGGGGGGCAGCGTAGTACGCGAAGCGACAAGCGTGGGGGCACATAAACTTCGTGTTGTCGGCAACCTCCCCTACAACATTTCCACGCCCATCCTGTTTCACCTGCTTGATGCCGTGGACGCGATTGAAGACCAGCACTTCATGCTGCAAAAGGAAGTGATTGACCGCATGGTGGCCAGCCCTTCAACCAGCGACTATGGCCGGCTCAGCGTCATGCTGCAATGGCGCTACGCCATGGAAAATGTCCTGTTTGTGCCGCCGCAAAGTTTTGACCCACCGCCGCGGGTCAACAGCGCGGTGGTGCGCATGGTGCCGCACGTCAATCCGGTGGCGCTCGATGTCAAACAGCTCAGCGAACTGGTGCGTATGGCCTTCAGTCAGCGCCGCAAATTGCTGCGCCATACGCTGGGCCAGTGGCTGACAGCGCGTGGTTTTACGGGGACGTTTGATGTGCAGCGGCGGGCCGAAGAAGTGCCGGTGGCCGAGTATCTGGCGCTGGCGCAGCAGATGGCAGCCAGCCCTGCGCCGGCTGATCCGCTAAATTAGCTATAAAAAACAGAGCTACCAACGCCTGTCATCTAAGGGTTGCGGCCATAAAAGACCATAAAAAAGCCCGCTGGTCGCGGGCTTTTTTACTGATCAAACCGAAACGTCAGTTTCAGGCTGCCGCGAGCCAGTAAGCCGCATTGAACGGACTGCTCATGCGCAGCGCTAGCGGTGACACGTCCAGCAGTTTGTCGGTAGGCATGCGCTCATCGCCTTCTGAAACTACTTGCAGGGCCTCATTCGCCCGATCCCCTTGGCCAATATCTGGGGAGCGGGCTACAGAAAAGAATAGAAGCATCTGAACGGGATCTTGCGATCCGCCCAGTAGTCCGCGGCATCCCTGAAGATGTCGAGCAATTGCTCTCTGGCCTCTTTGTCAAACTTGGCGTGGGCCGGAATCTGTTCGAGCACCACGATAAAGCCAGGTTGCGGGCCTGACTTATGAACCAGATCCGTCATGCAGTCATACAGCGCATCGAAATTCTTGCCGAAATGTGCCGGGAAGGTGTACTGCGCCGCAATCATGTCCAGTACGTCCTGTTTGCTCTGGGCATTGCCCAGGTTGGCATACAGGAAGTGCTGGTTCAGTTGCGTCGCGGCATCCTGCAATTCCTGCACGCGGAAGGCGCGTATGGACTGCACGATATTGGGACGAACGCCGCGCAAAGGCGTCTCGTCATTTTTGTGAAGGGGTGCGTCGTCATGCTTGCGCAATGACGTTTCGTGGCCCTTACGAAGTGGTGTATCCATCTCCGCGTCTCTTTCTTTTAAGTCAAAAAATCAAAAATAACAAGCACAGTTCAATTTATTGAACGATTCTGCGAAAACTCGCATAGTGATCGCCGGTGTAGTAGCAGGCATCGGGCGCAGCAGGCTTCAAGCCACCACAAACGATGCGTCGGGCTCCCCGTGTTCGTTCCCCAGGCGTTCTGACGGTGTATTCACGGTAGTAACCACGGTCCTTGGCGGGAAGAATTCGTTCCCGGTTGCCAAACACCGCGTTGTCCTTGTCGTGCCGGAACGGCCCGCCCTGGTAAATCAGCGCCAACATGCTGCGCCCTTGCAGGGGCAATTGGGTCACTGCAATTGATTCAGCCGGGAGCAGAATCAACGGCTCTTTGGCTTGCACCCCACTGGCGCCCAAGCCCAATAACCCGCCCACACTGACCGACAAAACCAGCAGCACAGCCCTTACAGCCGTGCGCCAACGACCCCACCCATTGCGCAACATGAAAAATGCCTTTCTCGAATTCAGGGTTAACCGCCGATTTTTTTCGGGTTAACCCTTAATTTCAAGAAGGGTAGTTTGCCGCATGCGGGCGAAAAATGCAAGTGCCTGCTGAAAATTAAGGCACCCGGCTCAGGGTGGTGAAACCCTGATAAGTGAGTGCTAGCTTTCTGTTTAAGGCCTAGCGAGCGGCGTTGGCGTCTGCCACTGTCAGGGCTGTCATATTGACAATACGGCGTACGGTGGTCGTGGCCGTCAGAATATGCACGGGTTTGTTGGCACCCAGCAGCACCGGGCCAATGGCGATATTGCCGCCGGCTGCTGTTTTGAGCAGGTTATATGAAATGTTGGCCGCATCAATGTTGGGAAATACCAGCAAGTTGGCTTGCCCGACCAGCGTGCTGTGGGGCATGAGGGCGGCGCGGGCCTCGGGGTCGAGTGCCACGTCGCCGTGCATTTCACCTTCGACTTCCAGCCATGGGGCTTTTACCCGCAGCAATTCCATCGTGCGGCGCATCTTCAGGGCGCTTGGCTGATTGGATGAGCCGAAGTTGGAATGGGACAGCAAGGACGCTTTGGGCTTGATGCCGAAACGCAGCATCTCTTCGGCGGCCATGGTGGTGATCTCGGCCAGGTGCTCGGCTGTCGGATCGTAATTGACATGAGTGTCGACCAGGAAGACTTGGCGGCCGGGTAACAGCAAGGCGTTCATGCAGGCGTAGGTGTTGACGCCTTCGCGCTTGCCAATCACTTGGTCCAGGTAGTCCAGGTGGTGAGCGGTCGTGCCCCAGGTGCCGCAAATAAGGCCATCTACGTCGCCCTTTTGCAGCAGCATGCCGCCAATCAGCGTGAGGCGGCGGCGCATTTCAATTTTGGCCATTTGCATGGTCACGCCGCGGCGCTCCATCATGCGGTGGTAGGTCTGCCAGAAGTCGCGGTAGCGGTGGTC
>DASUIO010000241.1:0-4242 GCA_036279755.1 Polaromonas sp.
GTCAGGTTTTGCGCCTCGTCAATGATGACGTACTTGTTGAGGAAGGTGCGGCCGCGCATGAAGTTCATGCTTTTGACCTTGATGCGTGAACGGATCAACTCGTTGGTCGCAGCACGTCCCCACTCTCCGGTGCCGCTGTCGGTTTTACCCAGTACTTCCAGGTTGTCGTCGAGTGCGCCCATCCAGGGGCCCATTTTTTCTTCTTCGGTGCCCGGCAGGAAGCCGATGTCCTCGCCGACCGATACCGTGGCGCGCGTCATGATGATTTCGGTGTAGCGGCGATCGTCGAGCACTTGGGTGAGGCCGCTGGCCAGTGCCATCAGCGTTTTTCCGGTGCCCGCAGTGCCCGCCAGCGTGACGAAGTCAACTTCCGGGTCCATCAACAGGTTCATGGCGAAGTTTTGCTCGCGGTTACGCATGGTCACGCCCCAAACGGCATTTTTCAGATGGGTGTAGTCCTTGAGGGTTTTCAAGACCGCTGTTTTGGCCTGAATTTCAGTGACGCGGGCATACAGCGTCGGCTCGCCAGGTGCTTCAAAAAACACAAACTGGTTGATCAGCAGGCTGGCCACAATCGGTCCCGCGATACGGTAGAAGGTGTGGCTGCCTTGCTGCCAGCTTTCTATGGTTTTACTCTGGTGTGTCCAGAAGTCCGCCGGCAAGGCCAGCGAGCCGGTATACAGCAGGTCGCCGTCTGCCAGAACCTTGTCGTTCTGGTAGTCGTCGGTGGCCAGCCCAAGGGCTCTGGCCTTGACGCGCATATTGATGTCCTTGGACACCAGCACCACTTCGCGCGGCGCATATTCCTTGCGCAGGGCCTCGACCACACCGAGGATCTGGTTGTCAGCCTTGCCTTGCGGCAGGCTCATGGGCAGCGTGTAATCCAGCGGCTTGGTCTGGAAGAACAGGGCGCCACCGGCTTCGCGGTGACCGGTGGTGTTCAGCTTGAGGCCCATGGCGATGTCGGCACCTTGGGCACCTGCCAATGCGTCCAGTGTGCGGCTGGTTTGACGCGCATTGCGGGCCACCTCGGTCATGCCCTTTTTATGGTCGTCGAGCTCTTCGAGCACGATCATGGGTAAAAAGATGTCGTGCTCTTCGAAGCGGAACAGGCACATCGGGTCGTGCATCAGGACATTGGTATCCAGCACAAACAGCTTGCCTGGCCCTGCATGCCTGGACTTTTTGGGTATTACGACGGGCTGGAGTTGCGGAATGCTCTCTTTTTTGGGGCTCTCTGTGTGCATTTTTCCGCGGCTGGCGGGCATTTTGCCTTTGTAAATCACCGGATGTTCGCTGCCGTCGGCTGTGCGGCTGTCAAACAGGTTCAATGCCGGGGGCTTCTGGGCAGGTTCAACGATTTCCATCTTTCGCGCAACCCTGGAGGGCGAGCGGGCCGGCGCATCGAGAGCGCCGGGGGAGAGCAGGGCGGCACGTTTGGTCGGGGCAGGTGGCAGAGGCATAGTGCTTAAAACTCTCTAAATGAAGGTTCTAGAAGTAAAAAAGCCGCCGTGAGGCCAAGGCGGCTTTTTTTAAACGCAGTTGCAAAGGTCAAAAGCATGAGTTCATTATGCACAACTCATGTGACAGGGCAATCCCATGTTGTTTACTGGCTTCACCAAGTCCTCAGACGGCCTTTTTGAGAGCTTTGACGGCTTTGAGGACATCGTCCACATGGCCGGGCACTTTCAGACCGCGCCATTCGTTTTTCAGCAGACCGTCGGCGCCTACCAAAAAAGTGCTTCGCTCGATGCCTTTGACCTTTTTGCCATACATGATCTTGTTTTTAACCACGCCGAACATGTGACACATTTTTTCTTCGGTATCAGCAATCAGCTCAAACGGGAGTTCAAGCTTGGACTTGAACTCGTCGTGGGATTTCATGTTGTCCCGCGATACGCCGAATACTGTCGCACCGGCTTTGACAAAATCTTTGTAGCGGTCGCGAAATTGCATGGCTTCGGTGGTGCAACCGGGCGTGTTGTCTTTGGGGTAAAAGTACATCACGACGACATGACCCAGATGAGACTGGTTGGAAACCTTGAGCCCACCTGTGGCGTTCGCTTCAAATTCGGGAAGTGGTTTATTAACGACGACTGCCATACTGAGTAGACCCTGACGAAAGTAGTTGTAGTTAGCCGTGGCTCTTGGCAGCGGGCTTGAGTGGTAATCTCGAGTGTCGTACCAAGTGCAACCCTATATTTTACTCCGAATGAGAAGGTCTTTCAGCCCTCTGTTCCTTCTGGCTCAATCAGCAGGGCCGCAATCACCTGGCGGCCCTCTCCAGCCAGAACGTTGTAGGTGCGGCAGGCGGCCAGCGTGTCCATGGTTTCAAGGCCTATGCGCTGGTCCATCAAGGCGCGCAAAAACTTGGGGGGCGGAAAACGCAAGCGCTTACCGCTGCCAAAAATCACCACTTCCGGCTGCGTTTTTGCCAGAAGGGTGAAGTGTTCTTCGGTGAGTTGGTCAAATCGCGTGCAATGCCAGTCAAATTTCTCGCCACGTGAGCCGATCACGATGCTGTGCCCGATTTTTTCAGCCACGCCGTTGCGTCCCAAGCCCACCCAACCGGGCCCGTAGCCGAGGATGGATTGAACATCGAGACTGTCTGGCTGTAGTTTCATGGGAATTCAGATCGTTCGGAGGCTGGGAAATGGCGACGGGTAAGGGCTTTTTGCAGGCTCTTTGCCAGCGAAAACCGCGTTTTATGTGGTCAAATTATAGATTCCGTCCGAATTTCCCGCTGCAGTACCGGTGTTTCCTCCTGATGAACAGGGCGGTTATCGGTGTTCTTGTCAGCGTAATTGCCGGAGCGGTCCTAGCCTGGGTATCCAAATAGCATCATGAAACTGATCACCAAGTCTGCCAAATTAGCCAACGTCTGCTATGACATCCGCGGCCCCATCATGGACCGCGCCAAGCAGATGGAGGAAGAAGGTCACAAGATCATCAAGCTCAACATCGGCAACCTCGCGGTGTTCGGCTTTGATTCGCCCGAAGAGATTCAGCAGGACATGATCCGCAACCTGCCCAACTCGGCCGGTTATTCGGACAGCAAGGGCATTTTTGCGGCACGCAAGGCGGTGATGCACGAAACGCAAAGGCAGGGCATCAAGGGCGTGACGCTGGATGACATTTACCTCGGCAACGGCGCCAGCGAGCTGATCGTGATGGCGACCAACGCGCTGCTTAACGACGGCGACGAGCTGCTGCTTCCCGCACCCGACTATCCGCTGTGGACGGCGGCTGCGAGCCTCTCGGGCGGCACGCCCGTGCATTACCTGTGCGACGAGGCCAATGGCTGGATGCCCAATCTGGCCGATATCCGCGCCAAGATCACGCTGTCCACTCGCGGCATTGTGGTCATCAACCCCAACAATCCGACCGGTGCGCTGTATTCCGATGAACTGTTATTGGGCATTGTCGAGATTGCGCGTGAGCATAATTTAGTGATTTTTGCCGACGAGGTCTACGACAAGGTGCTCTACGACGGCGTGCACCACACGGCGATTGCCAGCCTGTCGCAAGATGTGTTGACGCTGACCTTCAACTCGCTGAGCAAAAGCTATCGCTCCTGCGGCTACCGTGCTGGCTGGATGGTGGTGTCGGGCGACAAGAAGCCGGCGCGCGACTACATCGAGGGGCTCAACATGCTCTCGAACATGCGGCTGTGCTCCAACGTGCCCGGTCAATGGGCGATCCAGACGGCGCTGGGCGGCCACCAGAGCATCAACGAGCTGGTGGGCGAAGGCGGGCGCCTGCGCCGCCAGCGCGACCTGGCCTACGAGCTGATCACAGCGATCCCGGGTGTGAGTTGCGTCAAGCCCAGTGCGGCGCTGTATATGTTTCCACGGCTCGACCCCAAGGTTTATCCCATTGCCGACGACCGGCAGTTTTTTCTGGAGTTGCTCGAAGAAACGCGCGTCATGCTGGTGCAGGGCACTGGTTTCAACTGGGCTACGCCAGATCATTTCCGCATTGTCTTTTTGCCACATGAAGATGACTTGCGCGAAGCCATTGGGCGCATTGCCAGCTTTCTTGAAATCTGGCGTAACAGCCGAATCTGATTTTTGATTTTTTACCAATAAGACTCCAGCGACTATGAATCCCACTATTAAAGCGACGAATTTGAGCCCAATCAGGGTAGGCCTTTTGGGCATAGGAACCGTGGGAACCGGCACCTTCAACGTGTTGCAACGCAACCAGGAAGAGATCCGCCGCCGCGCTGGCCGCGGCATCGAA
>DASUIO010000242.1:0-17570 GCA_036279755.1 Polaromonas sp.
AGGATGGTGCCGCCGGCCACATCGCAGGCCATGGCCAGCAGCGAGATCAGCTCGTCCGAGCCATTGCCCAGCATGATGTCAAAACCCTCAGGCATCCCGGCATAGTCGGCCAGCGCATGGCGCAAGTCATTGACACGGCCATCGGGATAACGGTTCAGCGCCAGCGCACCCAGCCGTTGCCCAAGGTGGGCTTGCAGGGCAGCGGGCAGGCGGTGCGGGTTTTCCATCGCGTCGAGCTTGACCATGCCCGCCGAGTCCTGAATGGCGTAGGCCTGCATGGACTGCACATCCTGGCGAATCAGTTTCTTTAGTTTGGGGTCCAGTGTGGAATCAGGCGCAGTCATTTGTTCACTCTCATGTCGGGGACGGTCTGCAAGCGCATCTCGGCGGCGCGCGCATGCGCCTGCAGGCCTTCGCCATAAGCGAGTTCGGCGGCAATTTTTCCGAGGACCTGCGCACCCGCTTCGCTCACCTCAATCAGGCTGGAACGTTTTTGAAAGTCGTATACGCCCAACGGACTGGAAAAGCGCGCGGTGCCGCTGGTAGGCAGCACGTGATTGGGACCGGCGCAGTAATCGCCCAGGCTTTCGCTGGTGTAGGCGCCCAGAAAAATCGCGCCTGCGTGTTTGAGCAAGGGTTCCCAGCGATGAGGGTCGCGCGAGGAGACCTCCAGATGCTCGGGCGCAATGCGGTTGCTGATGATGCAGGCTTCTTCCATGCTGCGCGTGTGAATCAGCGCGCCCCGGTCATTGAGCGACTTGGCAATGATCTCGGCGCGCGGCATTTGCGGCAGCAGGCGATGGATGGCAGCCTGCACTTCGTCAATATAGGCGGCATCCGGGCACAGCAAAATGCTTTGCGCCAGCTCGTCATGCTCGGCCTGGCTGAACAAATCCATCGCCACCCAGTCGGCGGGCGTTGTGCCGTCGGCCAGTATCAGAATTTCGCTGGGACCGGCAATCATGTCAATGCCGACAGTGCCAAACACGCGGCGCTTGGCGGCGGCCACATAGGCGTTGCCGGGACCGGTGATCTTGTCGACGGCGGGAATCGTCGCCGTTCCGTAAGCGAGGGCCGCCACAGCCTGCGCGCCGCCGATCGTGAACGCGCGAGTGACACCGGCCACGTAAGCGGCGGCCAGCACCAGGGCATTTTTTTCGCCCTTGGGCGTGGGCACGACCATGATGATTTCCGCCACACCGGCCACATGGGCGGGGATGGCGTTCATCAGCACTGACGAGGGATAAGCCGCTTTGCCACCCGGCACATAAATTCCGACACGGTCGAGTGGCGTGACTTTTTGGCCCAGCAGCGTGCCGTCTTCGTCGCGGTAGCTCCAGCTTTCGCCGTTGGCCTTTTTTTGCGCCTCGTGGTAGCTGCGCACGCGCTTTGCAGCGGCCTGCAGGGCTTCACGCTGAACGGTGGGAATTGCGTCAAACGCGGCTTTCAATTCAGCCTGGGTGAGTTCAAGCGCGCTCATCGAGACGGCGCTCAAGCCGTCAAAGCGTTCGGTGTACTCCAGCACCGCCGCATCGCCGCGCTGCTGCACGTCGGCCAGAATAGCGGCCACGCGCTGCTCAATCGCCGCATCGGCATCGGCCGACCAATGCAGCCGCGCCTTGAATTGAGACTCAAAAGTGCTTGCAGTGCTTGAAAGACGGGCTGGACTAGCTATTATTTTCATAGCATTCAAGATTTGGATTGATTGGCAACAGCCAATGCCAAAGCATCGATGAGTTTGCGGATAGGCGCCTGATTGAGTTTGAGCGCTGTCTGGTTCACCACCAAGTGCGAGCTGATGTCCATGATGCGTTCGACCTCGATCAAGTGATTCGCCTTGAGCGTGCTGCCGGTGGACACCAAGTCGACGATGGCGTCAGCCAGCCCGGTGAGCGGGGCCAGTTCCATGCTGCCATAGAGCTTGATCAAATCGACGTGCACGCCCTTGGTGGCAAAAAAGTCGCGCGCAATAGCCACGTACTTGGTCGCCACTTTCAGGCGCGAGCCCTGCTTCACGGCGGCGGCGTAGTCAAACCCTTCGCGCACCGCCACGCTGATGCGGCACTTGGCAATCTGCAGATCAAGCGGCTGATACAGGCCCTGGCTGCCCGACTCAAGGAGGGTGTCCTTGCCGACCACGCCCAGATCGGCACCGCCATATTGCACATAGGTCGGCACGTCGGTGGCGCGCACCAGCACCACGCGCAGATCGGGCTGGTTGGTGTCCAGAATCAGCTTGCGCGATGTTTCGGGGTCGTCGAGCACCTCTATCCCGGCAGTCCTGAGTAGCGGCAGGATATCGTCGAAGATGCGGCCTTTGGAAAGGGCGAGGGTAATCATGACTTCACTCTTTCTATGTCCACGCCGATGCCGCGCAGCTTGGCTTCCATCTGGTCATAGCCACGATCCAGGTGGTAAATGCGGTCCACCAGGGTTTCGCCTTCAGCGACCAGGCCGGCAATCACCAGGCTGGCAGAAGCCCGCAAATCGGTGGCCATGACGGTTGCGCCTGAGAGCTTTTCAACGCCTTCCATGACCGCGATCTTGCCTTCAATCTGGATCTTCGCACCCAGCCGCACCATTTCATTGACATGCATGAAACGATTTTCAAATATCGTCTCGGTCACGGTGCTGGTGCCCTCTGCGATGGCATTGAGCGCCATGAATTGGGCCTGCATGTCAGTCGGAAAGCCGGGGTATTCCGTGGTGCGGAAAGACTGGGCCTTCATGCGGCCCTGGGCCTGAATGCGTATAAAGCCGTCGCCTGCAGTGACCGTGGCGCCCGCTTCGCGCAGCTTCTCGATGACCGCTTCGAGGTGATCAGCGCGGCCATGCTTTAGCACCACGTCGCCGCCCGCTGCCGCAACGGCGCATAAAAAGGTACCGGCCTCGATCCGGTCGGCCACCACCTGATGGGTGCAGCCGTGCAGACGTTCCACGCCCTGAATGCAGATACGCCGTGTGCCATGGCCCTCGATTTTGGCACCCATCTTGATGAGCATCTCGGCCAGGTCGCCGATCTCGGGCTCCTGCGCTGCGTTTTCAAGAATGGTTTCACCCTCGGCCAGGGTGGCGGCCATCAGGAAGTTTTCGGTCCCGGTCACGGTCACCATGTCGGTGGTAATGTTCGCGCCTTTCAAGCGCTTTTTGCCCGCTGGCAACTTGGCCAGCATGTAGCCGTGTTCGACGGCTATTTCGGCGCCCATGGCCTGCAGGCCCTTGATGTGCTGATCCACCGGCCGTGAGCCGATGGCGCAGCCGCCGGGCAACGACACCGTGGCCTCGCCGAAACGCGCCAGCAGCGGCCCCAGCGCCAGCACCGAGGCGCGCATGGTCTTCACCAGTTCGTAGGGCGCTTCGGGTGAACTCAAGGCGCCCGCGTTGAGGGTGACAGTGCCGGGCACGGTCTGGCTGCGTTCAACGAGCACACCCATGTTGCGTATCAGCTTGAGCATGGTGGTCACGTCCTGCAGGCCGGGCACGTTCTCCAGCGTGACCGTTTCCGCGGTCAGCAAAGCCGCGCACAGCTCCGGCAGAGCGGCATTCTTGGCCCCCGAAATATCGATCGTGCCGGCCAGCGACTTGCCGCCCCTGATGAGTAGTTTGTCCATGCGTTTTGGTTCTGTGAGCTTATGGCAGTGGCTTATTGCGCTTTGATCGCAACCCACTCGGCGGGCGTGTAGGCTTTGATCGACAGGGCATGCACCTCCTCGGTTTGCAGACGGTTGCCCAGCGTGGCATAGACCTGTTTGTGGCGCTGGATCAGGCGTTGGCCTTCAAAAACAGGGGAGACGACGGTGACATACCAGTGCACGCCATCGCCGGTCAGGTCGATATATTCACACGGCAGATCGGAGGCAATAATGGCTTGAAGTTCTTCGCTGGTCATGGTGTTTGTGTTCCTTTTCTTTTGTTTAATGCCTGATTTTGTAGCCCGTGCGCAGCATGTTGACCGCCACCGCACTGACAATCAGCAACGCTGCCAGCACAATGCCCAGGCTTAGCCAGGGCGACACATCGCTCACCCCAAAAAACCCGTAGCGGAAACCGTCAATCATGTAGAAAAACGGGTTCAGGTGGCTGACTGTTTGCCAAAAAGGCGGCAGAGAATGAATCGAATAAAACACGCCGCTCAGAAAGGTCATGGGCATGATAAGGAAATTCTGAAAAGCGGCCATCTGATCAAATTTCTCAGCCCATAGACCGGCAATCACGCCCAAGGCGCCCAGCATGCCGGCACCGAGAATCGCAAACACCGCAATCCAGAGCGGGGCGACGAAACTGGGTTGGGCAAAAAATACGGTCGCGGCAAACACGCCCGCGCCAACCAGCAGGCCGCGCACCACCGACGAGCCCACGTAGGCAAAAAACCAGTGCCAGTGCGACAGCGGCGTGAGCAGCACAAACACCAGGCTCCCCATGATTTTGCTTTGCACCAGTGACGAAGAGCTGTTGGCAAAGGCGTTTTGCAGCACGCTCATCATCACCAGGCCAGGCACCAGAAAAGCGATGTAGCTCACCTGCCCGTACACCAAAACCTGGCCCTTCAGCACATGACCAAAGATCAGCATGTACAGCACCGAGGTCAATATCGGCGCCCCTACGGTCTGGAAACCGACTTTCCAGAAACGGAGAATTTCCTTGTAGAACAGGGTTTGCCAGCCACTGGTTATGGCGCCCGCCACGCCTGCCGCTTCGTTTTCGGCGCTCATGCCACGATTCCCGCAAGGTCGATTTGCACAGGTTCTTCCACGGCTTTTTCGGCCATCACATCGAGAAACACGTCTTCCAGATCGGCCCTGCGGATTTCCACGTCTTCGGCCACCAGCCCGGCCTCGCGAATGGCGGCCAGGTATTGCTCGATTTCAACGGCGCTGTTCGCGGGAAACTGCACGATACGGCCGGTGATCCGGGCCCGGTTCGCCAAGTGCGGGGGCAGTTCGCTGTCAATTTTAAAGCGCAGCACGTTCGACGACGCGGTCTTGAGCAGCGCTGAAGTCTGGTCGAGTGCAACCACCCGCCCCTGCTTGAGCATGGCAATACGGCTGCACAGGGCCTCAGCCTCTTCGAGGTAGTGCGTGGTCAGCAAAACGGTACTGCCTTGCTTGTTGAGTTTGGCGATGAACTGCCACAAGGTCTGCCGCAGCTCCACATCGACGCCCGCAGTGGGCTCGTCCAGAACGATGACCTGGGGTTTGTGTACCAGCGCCTGCGCCACCAGCACGCGGCGCTTCATGCCGCCCGAGAGCTGGCGCATATTGGCATCGGCCTTGTCAGCCAGCCCGAGACTGACCAGCAGCTCATCAATCCAGGCGTCGTTGTGCTTGATGCCGAAATAGCCCGACTGAATGCGCAAGGCCTCGCGCACCGTGAAAAACGGGTCAAACACCAGCTCCTGCGGAACCACCCCGAGCTTGCGTCTGGCATTGGCGTAATCCGTCACCACGTCGCAGCCATGCACTTTGACAGTGCCGCTGCTGGCCCGCGAGAGGCCCGCCAGAATGCTGATGAGCGTGGTTTTTCCCGCCCCGTTGGGGCCGAGCAGGCCGAAAAACTCGCCTTGCGGGATGTCAAAACTTACGTGGTCAAGTGCCCAAAGAACCGGACCGCCTGGACTTTGCGTGGATGAGTAGGTTTTGGAGACGGACTGAAATGAAATAGCTGGCATGAACCCGACATTTTAAGGGCTGGCGCCTTTTGTATTCGCGGAGTCCGCCGAAGGCCCTGCACTGCGCACGAAGCGCACGGCCAGACCGGCTTCAGGCTGTCGCCGTAGCCGTGGAAGGAATGAGCTCGGCAACGCCGTAGACGCTGGCCAGCTCATGCAGGCGCGCGGGCGCGCCGCGCACTGAAAAAGCCTTGCCCGCAGCCAGGGCCTGGCGGCGGCATTCGAGCAATACCGCCAGCGCGGACGAGTCAAACTGCTGCAGGGCGCTGGCATCAGCCACCACTTCGGCCGGCTCGGCCAGCACCGCCTGCTTCAGCCCGCGGGCAAATCCGGAAGCCACGGCATGCGTCAATACAGGAGGAAGTGTCAACATGGAAGACGAGCCGGTCAGGACTTCTTCTCACCCGCGTTGGACTTGTTGCGCTGCGCGAGCGACGCGATCAGGCCATCAATACCCTTGGCATTGATTTCCTGGGAGAACTGGGTGCGGTAGGTTTCCACCATCCAGATGCCCAACACGTTGAGGTCATAGATCTTCCAGCCCGTGGGGGTTTTTTCCATGCGGTAATCGAGCTGAGCCGGATCACCACGACCAAGGACTTCGGTGCGCACCACCACCTCGGTGTCCGTCGGTGCTGCGCGCAATGGTTTGACATCCAGGCGCTGATCATTGACCTGTGACAGCGCGCCGGAGTAAGTGCGGATCAGCAGCGCCTTGAACTCCTCCTGCAAACGCTTTTTCTGCTCGGGAGTGGCTTGGCGCCAACTGCGGCCCACGGCGGAAGCGGTCATGCGTGTGAAGTTCACGTGGGGCATGACCTTGCCGTCAACCAGCGCAAGCACCTTGGTCATGTCACCGGCCTGAACGTCTTTATCCGACTTGATGTTGTCCAGCACTTCAGCAGAAACACGCTTGATCAGCGCATCAGGGGCCTCCTCGGCAGCGCGAACCAAAGGGGCCGCTGCGAGCAATGCCAGGCTGAGCGAGGCAGCCAATAAACGGCCAAAAATTCTACGGTTCATGATTTTTTCTTTCGATAGTGGGACACCCGCTTGCCAACAAACAGCAGGTTCGATACCTATTTTGTGGGATTGTTTCGGGGCGGAAGATGAAGTTTTACGGCCGTCTTGTAAAGGTTGCTGACAACCGCTCTTTATTGGGCAGCCGGCGCAGGCGCGGCGGAGTTCCCGGCGCCGGGCGCAACTTCGGGCAGGTCATAACGTTCCTCAGGCTGGGGCGCCGCGTCGCCACTGGGGCGGCGATGGCGCTGCAGGTAGATGTCTCGCGCAAAACTGTATTTATCCAAGGCAGCCTGCTCCAGAAGATCACCGACCTCCAGCAAATTCGCCCGCAAGTTCACTGCCCGCAAGCTAATCAGGGAATTACGCACCGGCACGTTGTCAACCTGGCCCACCAGATTTCCCTGCGCGTCAACCAGCGAGCCGATGGAATCGCGCACGCTGGAGGGGCCCATCAAAGGCAACACCAGATAAGGACCGGAAGCCACGCCCCAATATCCCAGGGTCCGGCCGAAATCCTCAGTGTGCTTGCGGATTTTCATTTCACTGGCCACATCAAAAATACCGCCCAGTCCCCATAATGTATTGGTCGTCACGCGAAAAAAGCTGTCGGCAGCGGCTTCTGGCTGGAACTGCAACACGTTGTTGACCAGCGACCAGGCGTCTGAGATATTGCCAAAGAAATTGGTGACGCCCCGGCGAACCAGCTTAGGCATGACGTCCTGGTAGGCCGTCGCCACAGGCTTGACGAGGGCCCGGTCAACGCCATCGTTGAAGTTGAATACCGCCCGGTTGAACGGTTCCAGCGGATCGGCCGGATTGGCATTGGGCCCGGTGGCGCAACCTTGCAAAGCCAGCACCAGGGCTGCGAAGGCCCACCATGAGGGCTGCCTTATCGTGAGTTGGGGGTTCATTTTTTTTCTGCGTTCCCTGATGGCGGTGCGGAGACTGATCCCGAACTGCTGTCCGCCGCCTTGCTGAACAAAAACTGGCCGATCAGATTTTCAAGCACCACGGCCGACTGTGTCTGGCTGATCACATCCCCCGCGACGAGGTTTTTCTCGTCCCCGCCGGGCTCCACGCCGATGTATTGCTCACCAAGCAGACCGCTGGTGAGAATTTTCAGCGAACTGTCCTTGGGGAAGGCATACCGGCCCTCCATGGCCAGCGTGACACGCGCCTGAAAGGTTTTGTCGTTAAATGTGATGTCCTCGACGCGGCCCACCACCACGCCGCTGCTGCGCACCGCCGCCTTGGGCTTGAGGCCGCCAATATTGTCAAAGCGGCCTTCGATCCGGTAGGTGGACTGGAAAGTCAGATTCAGCAGGTTGGCCGCCTGCAGCGCGAGAAACAGGATGGCCGCAGCCCCGATCAGGACAAACAAGCCCACCCACACATCATTCTTTGAGCGTTGCACCACACTCTCCTTATTTAGTAAACATCATCGCGGTCAGGATGAAATCCAGACCCAGAACCGACAGGGAGGCCATGACCACCGTGCGCGTGGTGGCGCTGGCCACCCCTTCCGGTGTCGCTTGCGCCTCAAAACCCTGCAGCAGGGCAATAAACGTGACGGTGAAGCCAAAGACGATGCTCTTGACAATGCCGTTGCCCACATCCTGCCAGACATCGACGCCGCCCTGGATCTGGCTCCAGAAAGAGCCGGCATCGACACCGATCATGAGCACGCCCACCACCCAGCCGCCAATAATGCCCATGGCGCTGAATACGGCGGCGAGCAAGGGCATGGCAATCACACCGGCCCAGAAACGGGGCGCCAGAATGCGTTGCACCGGGTCCACCGCCATCATTTCCATGACGCTGATTTGCTCACCCGCCTTCATGAGGCCGATCTCGGCCGTCAGCGACGTCCCGGCCCGGCCGGCGAACAGCAGCGCAGTCACCACCGGCCCGAGTTCGCGCACCAGGGTCAGCGTCACCAGCAAGCCCAGCGCGGACGACGAACCATAGCGCTGCAGCGTGTAATAGCCCTGCAGGCCAAACACAAAACCAACAAACAGGCCCGAGATGGCGATGATCGCCAGCGAATAATTGCCCAGAAAATGAATCTGGTCGCGCACCAGGCCAAAGCGTTTGAAGCTCGATCCGAACGTCGCCAGCAGCCGGATGAACAGCCGGGCGCCCTGACCCAGATCAGCCAGCTTGCTGCGGGTCGCTAACCCGACGTCCGCAGGCTTGTACCAACTCATGATGAGACTCCGGACTGCTTCGGCAGCGACTTGAGACCGAGGTCGAAGTCTTCCTCGACCGTCACCCCAGGATAATGAAACCGGACCGGACCGTCCGGCAACGCGTTCACATACTGGTACACCAGCGGGTCGGTGCTTTTGCGCACCTGTTCGGGCGTGCCCTCGGAGGCGATTTTTCCGTTGGCCAGAATGATCACATGATCCGCAATCACGAAGGTTTGCTCGAGTTCATGCGACACAAAGATACTGGTCAGGCCCATGGAGTCGTTAAGCTGACGGATCAGCCGTGCCGCCGTTCCCAAAGAGATGGGATCAAGCCCGGAAAAAGGTTCGTCATACATCACCAGTTCGGGATCGAGCGCAATTGCGCGCGCCAGCGCAATGCGCCGGGCCATGCCGCCCGATACCTCGCTGGGCATCATGTCACGCGTGCCACGCAGACCCACCGCATTGAGTTTCATGAGCACGATGTCGCGGATCAGGGCCTCGGGCAGGTCGGTATGCTCGCGCAGCGGAAAGGCAACGTTTTCAAACACGCTCAAGTCAGCAAACAGGGCGCCAAACTGGAACAGCATGCCCATGCGGCGCCGGGCTGCGTAAAGCTGCTGCTGGTTCATGGAGGTCACGTCCTCGCCGTCGAACAGCAGTTCGCCAGACTGCGCCCGGTTCTGGCCGCCAATCAAGCGAAGAATGGTCGTCTTGCCTCCGCCGGATGCGCCCATCAGCGCCGTGACCTTGCCGCGCGGCACCGACAGCGAAATGTCGTCCAGAATAACGCGCTCACCGTACCCAAAGGTCAGGTGACGCAGTTCAACAAGGGAGGGAGTGGGAAGTGGGGCCATAAAAAACAAAAGCCGGGTTTATCCGGCTTGTGAATCATAAGGGATTATGCTTTTCAGCGCGGCAGGTCGCTGAACCCCATCAAAAACTCGTCAACCGCGCGCGCCGCCTGACGGCCTTCGCGAATCGCCCACACAACCAGGCTTTGGCCGCGCCGCATATCGCCTGCGGCAAAAACCTTGGGCACGCTGGTGGCATAGCCGCCGGTGAAGTCAGCGCTCGCTTTGGCGTTACCGCGGTTGTCTTTCTCAACGCCAAAGGCCTCCAGAACCGACGCGACAGGCGAGACAAAGCCCATGGCCAGCAGCACCAGGTCCGCCTTCAAGGTTTGCTCCGAGCCGGGCACCTCGACCATCTTGCCGTCTTTCCATTCGACGCGAACGGTTTTCAGGCCCGTCACTTTACCCTTCTCGCCAATGAGTTCCTTGGTGGAGATGGCAAATTCGCGCTCGCAACCCTCCTGGTGGCTGGAACTGGTGCGCAACTTGATCGGCCAGTCAGGCCAGGTCATGGGTCGGTTTTCCTCAACAGGCGGCTGCGGCATCAGTTCAAACTGGGTCACACTGGCCGCCCCATGGCGGTTGCTGGTGCCCACGCAATCAGAACCGGTGTCGCCCCCACCGATCACAATGACGTGCTTGCCATCTGCCCTGATCTGGCCTTTCACCTTGTCACCGGCGTTGACCCTGTTCTGGGCAGGCAAAAATTCCATGGCGAAATGCACGCCATCCAGGTCCCGGCCCGGCACCGGCAGATCACGCGACTGCTCAGCGCCGCCGGTCAGCATCACGGCATCAAAATCTTTTTGGAGTTGCTCCGCTTGAATGGTCTCTTTGGCCCAGTTCGTGACCTTGGAGTCCTTGGGCAGGCTGCCAATCATCACGCCGGTGCGGAAGGTCACGCCTTCGGCCTGCATCTGCTTGACGCGGCGGTCAATGTGGGTTTTTTCCATCTTGAAGTCGGGAATGCCGTAGCGCAGCAAGCCACCGACGCGGTCATTTTTCTCAAACAGCGTGACGTCGTGACCGGCCCGCGCCAGCTGCTGCGCAGCGGCCATGCCCGCGGGACCGGAGCCCACGACCGCCACTTTTTTGCCGGTTTTATGCTTGGGCAACTGAGGCTTGACCCAGCCTTCTGACCAGGCCCGGTCAATGATGGCATGTTCAAGCGATTTAATGCCCACCGCGTCGTCGTTCACATTGAGCGTGCACGCGGCTTCGCAAGGCGCGGGGCAAATGCGGCCGGTGAATTCCGGAAAGTTGTTGGTGCTGTGCAGCGTGCCAATCGCGTTTTTCCAGTCGCCACGAAACACCATGTCATTGAAATCGGGAATGATGTTGTTGACCGGACATCCGCTGGTGCAGAACGGCGTGCCGCAGTCCATGCAGCGCGCCGCCTGCTTGCTGGCCTGCGCGTCGTTCAGTCCAATGACAAATTCCTTGTAATTTTTCAGCCGCTCGGGGACGGGCTTATAGCCCTCTTCGATGCGTTCGTATTCCATGAAGCCGGTGATTTTTCCCATGATGAGGTCCTGTCGATTCCGTTGTTAGTGCAAGTGTTTGGTCCAGCCGCTGGGGACTTACTTGGCGAGCGCAACTTCCTGGTTGGTGGCCACTTGCCCGCGCGTGGTTTCGGTTGCAGCTTCCAGTCGGCGCTCCCTGCGCTCTACCAGTGCCCGCTTGTATTCGTTGGGGAAGACTTTCACGAACTTCAGGCGTGACTCGGTCCAAGCGTCGAGCAACTCTCTGGCGCGCTTGCTGCCGGTCCAGCGGTGGTGCTCGTGCAGCAGGCGCTTGAGCAACTCTTCATCGCTTTCGCCGACATGCCAGTCCGCCTTGTCATGGGTATGCTGCTCGGCGGTGCTCACCACCCGGTCCATCGACACCATGGTGGTGTTGCAGCGCGTCGCAAACTGCCCGTCTTCGTCATACACATAGGCGACGCCGCCGCTCATGCCGGCCGCAAAGTTGCGGCCTGTCTTGCCCAGCACCACCACCGTGCCACCCGTCATGTATTCGCAGCCATGGTCACCTGTTCCTTCGACCACCGTCGTCGCACCCGACAGTCGTACCGCAAAACGCTCGCCCGCCACGCCGCTGAAAAAGGCTTCGCCGGTGGTCGCGCCGTAGAGCACCGTATTGCCGACGATGGTGTTTTTGACGGCCTCACCGCGGAATTCAATGCTGGGGCGCACGATGATGCGGCCGCCGCTCAGGCCCTTGCCGGTATAGTCGTTCGCGTCACCAATCAGGTACAGGGTGATGCCTTTGGCCAGGAAGGCGCCAAACGACTGGCCGCCAGTGCCTTCAAGCTGGATGCGCAGCGTGTCGTCGGGCAGACCGTCCGGGCGCAAGCGCGTCAGCTCGCCCGACAGCATGGCGCCGACGGTGCGGTTGACGTTGCGCGCCACCTCGATGAATTGCACCTTCTCACCCTTTTCCAGCGCGGCTTTTGATTTTTCAATCAGGCGGATGTCCAGCGCTTTTTCGAGTCCGTGGTCTTGCTCCATCATATGACGGCGCGGCACGTCGGCCGGCACCTGGGGCTGGTAAAACAGGCGACTGAAGTCCAGGCCACCAGCCTTCCAGTGCGTAATGCCTTTTTGCGTATCGAGCAGGTCGGCCCGGCCAATCAGGTCGTCAAACTTGGCGATGCCCAGCTGCGCCATGAGCTGGCGCGCTTCTTCAGCCACAAAGAAAAAGTAATTGACCACATGCTCGGGCTTGCCGCTGAACTTCTTGCGCAACACCGGGTCTTGCGTGGCCACGCCTACCGGACAGGTGTTGAGGTGGCATTTGCGCATCATGATGCAGCCTTCAACCACCAGCGGTGCCGTGGCAAAGCCGAACTCGTCAGCGCCCAGCAGCGCGCCAATGACCACGTCGCGGCCGGTTTTCATCTGGCCATCCGTCTGCACGCGAATACGGCCACGCAGGCGGTTAAGCACCAGCGTTTGCTGGGTTTCAGCCAGACCGATTTCCCAGGGTGAACCGGCATGCTTGATGGACGACCAGGGCGAGGCGCCTGTGCCGCCGTCATGGCCGGCAATCACCACATGGTCGGCCTTGGCCTTGGCCACGCCCGCGGCCACGGTGCCCACGCCCGTTTCACTGACCAGCTTGACACTGATGCTGGCGCGCGGGTTAACGTTTTTCAGGTCGTGGATGAGCTGCGCCAGGTCTTCAATCGAATAAATGTCATGGTGTGGCGGCGGTGAAATCAGGCCGACCCCGGGCACCGAGAAACGCAGCTGGCCGATGTACTCACTGACCTTGCCGCCGGGCAGCTGACCGCCCTCGCCAGGCTTGGCGCCCTGGGCCATCTTGATCTGGATCTGGTCGGCCGACACCAGGTATTCGGCCGTGACACCAAAGCGGCCAGACGCGACCTGCTTGATGCGCGAACGCAGCGAATCGCCATCCTGCAGCGGCAGGTCAACTTCCACCACGCGCTGGCCAATCACGCTTTTCAGCGTGTCACCCTTTTTGATGGGGATGCCCTTGAGTTCCTGACGGTAGCGGTTCGGATCTTCACCGCCCTCACCCGTGTTGCTCTTGCCGCCTATGCGATTCATGGCCACGGCCAGTGTGGCATGCGCTTCGGTGCTGATGGAGCCCAGCGACATGGCACCGGTGGCAAAACGCTTGACGATTTCCCCGGCCGGCTCGACTTCGTCAATCGGAATGGCTTTGCTCGGGTCGATCTTGAACTCGAACAGGCCACGCAAGGTCATGTGGCTGCGGTTCTGCTCGTTGATCAGCTGGGCATACTCTTTGTAGGTATTCCAGTTGTTCGAACGCGTGGCGTGCTGCAGCGTGGCAATCGCATCGGGTGTCCACATGTGGTCTTCGCCGCGCACGCGCCAGGCGTATTCGCCACCGGCATCCAGCATATTGGCCAGCACCGGGTCGTCGCTGAAAGCGGCCTTGTGCGTGCGCAAGGCTTCTTCGGCAATCTCGAACACGCCCATGCCGCCCACCTGGCTGGCCGTTCCGGTAAAGAATTTATCGACGGTGTGGCGGTTCAGGCCAATCGCCTCAAACAGCTGGGAGCCGCAGTAACTCATGTAGGTTGACACGCCCATCTTGGACATGATCTTGGAAAGACCCTTGCCGATGGCCTTGGTGTAGTTGTACACCGCTTTTTCGGCGCTCAGCTCACCCGGCAGGCCCCGGGACAGCTCGGCCAGTGTTTCGATGGCGAGGTAGGGATGAACCGCCTCGGCGCCATACCCTGCCAGCACGGCAAAGTGATGCACTTCTTTCGCCGAACCGGTCTCGACCACCAGTCCGGCGGTGGTGCGCAAACCCTCCTTCACCAGATGCTGGTGAATCGCTGACAGAGCCAGCAAGGCCGGAATGGCGACCTGGGTCGCGCTCATGGCGCGGTCGCTGACGATCAGGATGTTTTTGCCGTCCTTGATCGCATCAACCGCTTCAGCGCACAGCGAGGCGAGCTTGGCCTCGACCCCTTCATGGCCCCAAGCTAGCGGATAGGTGATGTCGAGCGTGTAGCTTTTGAACTTGCCCTGGGTGTGCGCTTCGATGTCGTGCAGCTTTTGCATGTCGGCGCTGTCCAGCACCGGCTGGCTGACTTCCAACCGCATCGGCGGGTTGACCTGGTTGATGTCCAGCAAGTTGGGCTTGGGTCCGATGAAGGACACCAGCGACATCACAATGGCTTCGCGTATCGGGTCAATCGGTGGGTTGGTGACCTGCGCAAACAGTTGCTTGAAGTAGTTGTAGAGCGGCTTGTTTTTGTTCGACAGAACGGCCAGCGGGCTGTCGTTGCCCATTGAACCGGTGGCTTCCTCGCCATTGGTGGCCATGGGCGACAACAGGAATTTGATGTCTTCCTGGGTGTAACCGAAGGCCTGCTGGCGATCAAGCAAGGAAAGCTCCGACCCTGTTGGAGCCGGTGAAGCGCTTTCTATAGTCTTGCTAGCCACATCATCCAGCCTGATGCGCAAATTCTCAATCCACTGCTTGTAAGGCTTGCTGTTGGCCAGCGTGGCCTTGATCTCTTCGTCGTCCACCATGCGGCCCTGCTCCAGATCGATCAGGAACATCTTGCCGGGCTGCAAACGCCACTTGCGCACAATCTTGTGCTCAGGAATCGGCAACACGCCCGATTCAGAGGCCATGATGACCAGGTCATCGTCAGTGACGCAGTAACGCGAAGGACGCAGGCCGTTGCGGTCCAGCGTGGCACCGATCTGGCGGCCGTCGGTGAAGACAATGGATGCCGGACCGTCCCACGGCTCCAGCATGGCGGCGTGGTATTCGTAAAAAGCCTTGCGGCGCTCGTCCATGGTGGTGTGCTGCTCCCACGGCTCGGGAATCATCATCATGACCGCCTGGCTGATCGGGTAGCCGGCCATGGTCAGCAGCTCCAGGCAATTGTCGAAGGTGGCGGTATCGGACTGGCCGGGAAAGCTGATCGGGTACAGCTTTTGCAGATCGGCGCCGAGCACGGGCGAAGACATCACGCCTTCGCGCGCCTTCATCCAGTTGTAGTTGCCCTTGACGGTGTTGATCTCGCCGTTGTGCGCCACATAGCGGTAAGGGTGAGCCAGCGGCCACTCGGGAAAGGTGTTGGTCGAAAAGCGCTGGTGCACCAGACCCAGCGCCGACACGCAGCGCGGGTCTTTCAGATCAAGGTAGTAAGTGCCCACCTGATCGGCCAGCAGCAAGCCTTTGTAGACCACGGTCCGGCTGGACATGCTGGGCACGTAATATTCCTTGCTGTGCGTCAGCTTCAGACGCTGAATCGCGGCGCTGGCGGTTTTGCGGATCACATACAGCTTGCGCTCCAGCGCGTCCTGAACGATCACGTCATTGCCACGACCAATGAATATCTGGCGCAAAATCGGTTCTTTCTCGCGCACGGTCGGCGACATCGGCATGTCACGGTTCACCGGCACATCGCGCCAACCCAGCAGCACCTGGCATTCAGCCTTGACAGCGCGTTCCAGGGCCTCTTCGCAAGCCAGACGCGACGCATGCTCTTTCGGCAAAAACACCATGCCCACGCCATACTCGCCCGGCGGCGGCAAAGCAACGCCCTGTTTGGCCATTTCTTCGCGGTACAGCGCATCGGGCAACTGGATCAGGATGCCAGCGCCGTCGCCCATCAGTTCGTCCGCACCCACCGCGCCCCGATGGTTGAGGTTCTCAAGAATCTTCAGACCTTGCTGAATGATGGCGTGGGACTTGTGGCCCTTGATGTGCGCGACGAAGCCCACGCCGCACGCGTCGTGTTCATTGGCACCGGCATACAAGCCGTGTTGTTCAGAGTCCTTGATTTCAGCAGCTGTGGTCATGGCGATTTCTCATCAGTTGGGGACACAAGCGGCGCAAGGTTTGCGCAGCACGCTTTCGTCCGCAAGGGTTCATAATTTTTTACAGGACGTGGGAGCATAGCGCAATGCAACAACAATGCCAAGCACTTTAATTGGGGTCAGATTCCTATTAATTACCACTTGATTTAATCAACTTATAATTAGGGACACATTAAAAAGAGAACCATAGAACCAATACAAAAAGGGCAAAACCGGCCTTTTTAAGGCTGCAATGCTTTGCGGATGGGACGCCCCGGCGGGGTCTTTTTGACGCGGCGCTCTGTGCGCTTTTGTAAATCAGCCACAAAGTCTTCGCTTCCCAAGGCCCAGCCGCTGAGGGCTGATCGGGTCAGCGCGTCCTGCTGTTCCGTTGTGATGCCGATGCGGACCGATTCGGCATAGGCCGCTTCACGCGCAAACGGTGTATTGCCCAGCGCCCAGAACAGCGGGTGCGGCGTCACCATTTTGTCAACCCGCAGGCCGACGTAATGACCGTGACTGGACCACGGATAGTCTCGCGCGTCTTTCACCATACCGGCGCGCACCGGATTGAGATCGATATAAACCATGCAGGCCAGCAGGTAGCGCTCCGCTTCTATCAAGGTCGAGCGGTAACGCCCTTCCCACAGGGTGCCGGAGCGCCCCTGGCTGTCATTGAAATAGCGCACATAGCGGCGGCCAACGGCTTGCATCATCTGCGGCAGGCCCTCCGCTGTGCTCGGGGTGGCAAGCAAATGAAAATGATTGCTCATCAACACATAGGCATGCAGCGCCACGCCAAATTTTTGGGCGTTTTCATCCAGCAGGCCCAAGAGCATCTGGTAATCTGCCGCGGATGAAAAAATGGCCTGCCGGTTATTGCCCCGCTGGATGATGTGATGCGGATAGCCGGGAACGGTGAGACGGGGAAGACGGGCCATGTGATGCGCTGCCTGAAGTTTGCATCATGATAATTTGAATCTGACCCTCAATATTTTTAAACGGGAAAAACAGCGCGTCCCTTCAGACGTTCATGCTCTTTGGCGGCGAAGCGGTCGGTCATGCCGGCGATGTAGTCGGCAACCACGCGTTCGGGTTTTGCGCCCACCGCGTGCGGGGTGTCGATGCCGTCAAAGCGGTCAATATGAGCTTGCGGCATTTGCGCGGGGTCGCTCATGTAGGCCGCAAATAAATCGCGCACCACCTGCTGGGCAGCTTGCGTGGTTTGCACCACTTGCGGGTGGCGGTATAAATTTTGCAGCAGGAAGCGCTTGAGCGACGCGGACTGCAAGGCCATTTCCCTGGAAAAACAGATCAGCGGCGGGAGTTGGCGCACGGCCTGAACGTCGCTCGGCGCCGCCTTCTGCAAGGCCAGACGCGTCGCATCAATCACGTTGTAAACCTGCGCGCTGAGCATGCGCCGTATGATTTCAAACAGCAGCCGCCGGCCACGCAGCGCGGGGTGATTCTGCAGCGTTTCGCGGTGGTACTGGCCGAACAACGCCACTGCCTC
>DASUIO010000243.1:0-4383 GCA_036279755.1 Polaromonas sp.
CATTGAAAACATAGCGGTGGCGCATCCGGCCGTCGCCATGGCGGCGTGTATTGGCGTGGCCCACCCCAAGTGGGATGAGCGGCCCATCGTCGTCGTGGTCAAGAAGCCGGGCATGGAGGTCTCGCGCGACGAGCTCCTTCAGTTTTACGAGGGCACGACCGCCAAATGGCAAATCCCCGATGACGTGGTGTTTGTTGAGGCCATACCCATGGGCGCGACCGGCAAGATGCTCAAGACCCGGCTTCGGGAACTGCTGAAGGACTACAGGCTGCCGCAGGACTGAGCCAGTCACACGAGTGACATCGGCTAGGGCATTCCTTGAAGCCGCGCAGCCTCTTCTACCCTAACCTTGGTTGCGTCACAGTTGATTTCACTCGCAGTTCATTCATTTTTCAGGAGGCAAGGGATGGCCATTCAGACCTGTTTTTCCCGCCGATATTTGGGTGTTGCCGTAGCCGCATCGGCGCTGCTGTGCACCGGCATGGCACTGGCCCAGGCACCTGTCCAGGCCGTAGCGGCGGGCGCTGTAGTCAACCTTGACCAGACCGTGAAAATCGCCTGGCTCGACCCCGCGGTGGTCGCCAGGACCATGGAAGGCCTGCGCTTCAAGAGCTTTAACGGTGAGGTCGAAATGCGCAAGACCGACCACCAGCTGCAGCAGGGTCTTTTCATTGATCGCTGGGAAAAAGCCGGTGGAAAATACCCCTACGACGCCGAGAACACCGGCTACACCTTCGTGCCCGTCAAATACTACGAGCCTTATGTGGCCAGCACGCCAACCTCGTGCCAGATGAGGCGTCCTTCCTGACGCACTGAAAGGCTGACGACGCAAGGCCCGACCCACCCTCGGGCCTTTTTATTGATCTTTTCGTGTGGACCACCACACGACTCCCGGGCGCTCACCGATGAATCTGGAGTTCTTTACCATCTCGCTGCTCAATGGCCTCAGCTATGGGCTGCTGCTTTTCATGCTCTCCTCGGGGCTCACACTGATTTTCAGCATGATGGGCGTGCTCAATTTTGCGCACGCATCGTTTTACATGGTCGGGGCTTACATCGCCTACAGCACCTCGCAGGTCATCGGCTTTTGGTGGTCCTTGCTGGTCGCGCCCTTGCTGGTGTTTGTGCTGGGGGCCGCCTTTGAACGCTTCTGCTTGCGCAAGGTGCACAAGTTCGGCCACGTTCCCGAGTTGCTGGTCACGTTTGGCTTGTCGTACCTGATGCTGGAACTGGTCCAACTGGTGTGGGGACGCGCGGCTGTGAACTACGTATTGCCCACAGGCCTTCAGGGGCCGCTTTTCACGGTGTTCGGCACCAATTTTCCGAAGTCGCGCGCCTTCATCATGCTGATTTCCATGGGCATGCTGTTCAGCATCTGGCTGCTGCTCACGCGCACGCGCATCGGGCTGGTGATTCAAGCCGCCCTCACGCACCCCGAAACGGTTGAATCGCTGGGCCATAACGTGCCCCGGGTGTTCATGCTGGTGTTTGGGGGGGGCGCGGCGCTGGCCGGACTGGCGGGCGTTGTTGGCGGTAACACCTTCATCACCGAACCCGCCATGGCCGGTTCGGTCGGAGCCATTATTTTTGTGGTGGTGGTGGTCGGCGGCATGGGTTCGCTCAGCGGCGCCTTTCTGGCCTCGTTGTTGATCGGCTTGATCCAGACCTTTGCCGTAGCCATGGACCAGTCGCTGATGACGTTGCTGGCCAGGTTCAGCTACGTCGTCACGCCCGAGACCTTCGGTTATCCCTTGCTCAAGCTCACTGTTTCACAGGTTGCGCCCATCCTGCCTTTCCTGTTTCTGGTGCTGATCCTGATCTTCCGACCCAGAGGCCTTCTCGGCACGCGGGAAGGCTAGAAAATGGCCAATCCCTTTTATCAATTCAAACCCTATAACGTCGGCCGCTGGGTAGTCTGGACGTTTTATGCGCTGCTGCTGCTGCTGGCGCCGCTGATGTTCAAGAGCAGCCTGGCACTCACCATGCTTTCGCAGGCGGGTTATCTGGTCATCGTCTGCCTGAGCTACAACATTTTGCTGGGGCAGGGCGGCATGCTGAGTTTTGGTCATGCGGTGTATGCCGGGCTGGGTTCTTTTCTCGCCATTCATGCGATGAACATGGCCGCGAACGGCACGTTTTATATTCCCTTGCCGCTGATCCCGCTGGTGGGCGGCTTGTCAGGACTTTTCTTTGCCGCCTTGCTGGGCTATGTCACCACCAAAAAAGCGGGCACCACGTTTGCCATGATCACCCTGGGCGTGGGTGAACTGGTGTTTGCCATGTCGCTGATGTTTCCGGAATTTTTTGGCGGCGAGGGCGGCATCACCACCAACCGGGCTTACGGCAAACCGATTTGGGGCATCAGCTTCGGGCCGCAGATTCAGGTGTACTACCTGATCGCGGTGTACTGCTTTATCTGCACAGCCGCCATGTTTGCCTTCACCCGCACGCCCTTGGGCCGTATTTTGAACGCCGTGCGCGACAACCCGGAGCGGGTCGAGTTCATCGGCTACAACACGCAGCGGGTGCGCTACTACGCCTTCATCATTGCCGGTTTCTTTGCGGGTATTGGCGGCGGGCTGGCGGCCATCAATTCCGAAATCGTCACGGCCGAAGTGGTCAGCAGCGTGCGTTCCGGCAGCCTGCTGCTGTTCACTTTCCTGGGCGGCGCTACTTTCTTTTTTGGCCCCATCATCGGCGCCGGGCTGCTGGTGCTGGCGCTCATTTTGCTGTCGGAACTGTCCATGGCCTGGCTGCTTTACGTGGGCCTGATCTTTCTCTTCATGGTGATGTATGCCCCCGGCGGAATTGCCAGCCTGATCATGCTGAATCTGCGGGTGGCGGCCTTCGGGAAACTCAGGGAGCTTTGGGTGGGCTATTTGGCCCTGGCCGTCACGGCGCTGACAGCGCTTGCCGGTGCGGCCGCCATGGTGGAGATGGCTTATCACCTGCAACTCAACGCAGCCCTTGGCGCCGAGTTGGCATTCATGGGCGTCAAGCTCAATGCCTTGAACCTCAATAGCTGGCTGGGCGCCGTTTTCGTCCTGGCGACCGGCCTCGGCCTGTTCGAACTCACGCGCCGACACTTCCTGACGCAATGGGGCGAGATACAGGATGAGATTGAAAAGGAAATCAAGCGAAGGGAGTTGCTATGAGCTACTCGCTTGAACTCAAGGACCTGCGCAAGAATTTTGGCAAAACCGAAATCATTCGCGGCGCCAACCTGGCGGTCAAACCCGGAGAGCGGGTGGCCATCATCGGGCCCAACGGGGCGGGTAAATCCACGCTGTTCAACCTGATCAGCGGGCGCTTTGAGCCCAGCAGCGGCGAAGTGCTGCTCAATGGACAGCGCATCAACGGCAAAAAGCCTTTTGAAATCAACCGGCTCGGTTTGTCGCGCAGCTTTCAGATCACCAACATCTTTCCCAAGCTCAGCGTCTTTGAAAATCTGCGCTGTGGCGTGCTCTGGAGCCTGGGCTACAAGTACACCTTTCTCAAGTTTCTGGCGGATCTGGATGACGCCAACGAACGGGCTGACGCGCTGATGGCCATGATCAAGCTCGACAAAAAGCGCGACGTTCTCGCAGCCAACCTGACGTACGCCGAACAGCGTGCCCTGGAGATCGGCATCACCATCGCCGGCGGCGCCAGCGTGATCCTGCTCGACGAGCCGACCGCCGGCATGAGCCGCTCGGAGACCAGCCGCTTCATCAGCCTGATCAAGGAAGTCACCGTGGGCAAGACACTGCTCACGGTAGAGCACGACATGGGTGTTGTGTTTGGTCTGGCCGACAAGATTGCGGTGGTGGTTTACGGTGAAATTATTGCTTACGACGCGCCTGAAGCCGTGCGCGCTGACCCCCGCGTTCAGGAAGCCTACCTGGGTTCTTCCGTGGCTGATCAGCAGGCGGGAAAACACTGACCATGTTGAACGTTAAAAATCTTCACGCCTTCTACGGCAAGAGCCACGTACTGCATGGCGTCTCGTTTCAGGTGCAGCCCGGCGAAATTGTCGCTTTGCTGGGCCGCAATGGCTCGGGCCGCTCGACCACTGCCAAAGCCATCATGGGCCTGGTCGATTGCCAGGGCGCCATCACTTGGAAAACCAGCAAGTTTGAAGGTGAAATTGTGGGCAAGAAAGCCTACCAGATTGCCCATCTTGGCATTGGCTACGTGCCCGAAAACCGTGACATCTTTCCCAAACTCACGGTGCATCAAAACCTGCTGCTCGGGCAAAAGGGTTCTGGCAAGGGGTCGCGCTGGTCTTTCAGTGACATGTACACCCTGTTTCCGCGGCTGCTGGAGCGCCAGCACACCGAAGCTGGCGTTTTGTCGGGCGGCGAGCAGCAAATGCTCACGCTGTGCCGCACCCTCATGGGCGAC
>DASUIO010000244.1:0-5512 GCA_036279755.1 Polaromonas sp.
GAAATCGACTCAAAGCCGCTGGGCCGCAAGATCTGCGGCGAGCGCATCGTCTTTTACCGCGGCGAGGAAGGCCGCGTGGCGGCGCTGGAAGACTTCTGCCCGCACCGGGGCGCCCCTTTGTCGCTTGGTTTTGTGAGCGAAGGCAAACTGGTCTGCGGCTACCATGGCCTGGAGATGGGCTGTGAGGGCAAGACCATTGCCATGCCGGGCCAGCGCGTGAGGGGCTTTCCGCAAATCCGCAGCTACCCGGTGGTGGAGCGTTACGGCTTCATCTGGGTCTGGCCGGGCGATGCAGCGCAGGCCGATCCCGCAAAAATCCCGCACCTCGATTGGTACGACAACCCCGAATGGGCTTATGGCGGTGGCATGTACCACATCAACTGCGACTACCGGCTGATGATCGACAACCTGATGGATCTGACGCATGAAACCTATGTGCATTCCAGCAGCATCGGCCAGAAGGAAATCGATGAAGTGCCGTGCAAGACCACCGTCGACGGCGATGAGGTGGTGACGAGCCGTTTCATGGAAAACATCATGCCGCCACCGTTCTGGAAGCTGGCCTTGCGCGGCAACAACCTGGCCGACGACGTGCCGGTGGACCGCTGGCAGATCTGCCGCTTTACGCCGCCCAGCCATGTGATGATCGAAGTGGGCGTGGCCCACGCCGGCAAGGGCGGCTATGACGCTCCGCCCGAGCACAAGGCCTACAGTGTGGTGGTGGACTTCATTACCCCCGAGACTGAAACCTCGATCTGGTACTTCTGGGGCATGGCGCGCAAGTTCAACCCCAAGGACAAGGCGCTGACGGCCACCATTCGCGAAGGCCAGGGAAAGATTTTTGGCGAAGACCTTGAAATGTTGCAGCGCCAGCAGCAGAACCTGCTGGACTACCCGGATCGCGGCCTGCTCAAGCTCAATATCGACGCCGGCGGTGTGCAGTCGCGCAAGATACTTGACCGCATCATGGCCGAAGAGAAGGCGGCTCAAGGCGCCCCCGTCAGCGCCTCGATCAGCGGATAGGGACATGGCATGAGCAATACCTTGACGCTATCCGTGCGTGTCGCCCGCAAACAGACGGAGGCCGTCGATATCTGCACCTTCGAACTCGTCGCCGTGGATGGCGGGCCGCTGCCCGCTTTCTCGGCCGGCTCGCATGTGGACGTGCACCTGCCGGGCGGCCTCACCCGTCAGTATTCCCTCTGCAATGACCCCACGGAAAGCCACCGCTACCTGATCGGTGTGCTGCGCGATCCGGCTTCGCGCGGAGGCTCCCAGGCGATGCATGATCAGGTCACGGAAGGCCAGGTGCTGCAAATCAGCGCCCCCAACAACCACTTTCCGCTGGCGCACGAAGCCAGGCGGCACCTGCTGCTGGCCGGCGGCATTGGCGTGACGCCCATCCTCTGCATGGCAGAACGGCTGGCCAACACCGGCGCCGACTTCGAGATGCACTACTGCACCCGCTCACGCGAACGCACCGCTTTCCATCAACGCATCGCGAGTGCCAGCTTCGCACCCAAAGTCCATTTTCACTTCGACGATGGCGTTGCCGAGCAGAAACTGGACATTGCGGCGTTACTGGCAACGCCGGCCGGTGGTGTCCACCTGTATGTTTGCGGGCCAAAAGGCTTCATGGATGCCGTGCTGAACACCGCGCGTGCGAAAGGCTGGCCCGAACAGCAATTGCATTACGAGTTTTTCGCCGGCACGGTGACGAAATCCGACAGCGACGCCAGCTTCGAGGTCCAGCTGGCCAGCTCCGGCAAAATCGTCGTGGTGCCCAGCGACAAGACCGTGGTGCAAGCACTGGCGGATGCGGGCGTCGATGTGCAGGTATCTTGCGAACAAGGGGTCTGCGGCACTTGTCTGACCCGTGTGCTCGAAGGCGTGCCGGACCACAAGGACATGTACCTCACGCCGGAGGAGCAAGCTGCCAATGATCAGTTCACCCCCTGTTGCTCACGATCCAGGACGCCGCGGCTGGTGCTTGATCTCTGAGGCCGGGGCGACCGGTGTCCGTTTTCCGTCTAGCAGTTAGACTTGGCAAGCCCTGTTGAAGGCAGGCAAATTGCGCACAATCAGGCAGAGTCATGGCGGTCGCCTGCGTCGCCGTCTTGCTCATTTTTCATGAAGGAATTTTTCATGTTGTCACGTCGTCATTTCGTCTCGCACAGCCTGGCGCTGGGTGCGGCCTCCGGTTTGCCACTGGCTGCGAGCGCCCAAACGGCTTACCCCTCCAAGCCGGTGCACATCGTCGTTCCCAATGCACCGGGCGGTGCCGCTGACCTCACAGCCCGATCCGTCGGCCAGAAGATCAGCGAGGCGCTCGGCCAGCCCGTGATCATTGATAACAAGCCGGGTGCCGGTGGCGTCGTCGCCGGCGATACGGTGGCCAAGGCCGCGCCGGATGGCCACACGCTGCTGCTGATATCCAGCGGCACAGCCGTGAGCGCGTCGCTGTTCAAGTCCCTGCCGTTCGACACCATGAAGGACTTCATCCCCGTTGCGCCGCTGGCGTCCTTTGACCTGGTGATCGTGGCTGCCGAGGGCGGGCGCTTCAAGACCCTGGCCGACCTGGTGGCGTGGAGCAAGGCCAATCCGGGCAAGCTCAATATCGGTACGCCCAATATCGGCACCACGCAGCACCTCGCGGCAGAGCTTTTCAAGACAGCAGCCGGACTGGACGCGCAAATTGTGCCCTTTAACGGCACGCCGGCCGTCATCACTGCATTGCGTGGCAACCAGATCGACGTGGGTCTGGACATTCTGAGCCCGCTGCTGGCGCAAATCAAAGCCAAGGCGCTGCACCCGCTGGCGATCACCGGCGACAAACGTTCGCGCATGCTGCCCGAGGTACCAACGGCTAAGGAGGCGGGCGTACCGGGCTTTGTGGCGGCGTCGTGGAACGGGCTGGCTGTGCCTGCCAAAACACCAAAAGAGATCGTCGCGAGATTGAACAAAGAGATCGTGGCGGCGCTCAACGATCCGGCCGTTAAAAAACAGCTGGAAGACCTGAACCTCGACCCGCACCCCGGCACGCCAGAGCAGGCGGCGGCCTTGCTGAGTAATGACATCAAGCGCTGGAACGACGTGATCGTGCGCGCCAGAATTCCTCACCAGTAAGCTTTGTTCTTTACCGGATAACTTCATGAAAATCGAACGTATCGGCCTCATCGGCTATGGCGAAGTCGGCAAGATATTCAGTGCCAGCCTGAAAGACAAACCCGGCGTAGCTGCCATGGCCGTCTGGGACGTGAAGCTGGCCAATCCGGCCACGCAGGCGGCCGAACTGGCCCACGCGGCGTTGGCCAGCGTGACGGCGCGGCCCTCTGCCCGAGCACTGTGCGAGGCCAGCGATCTCGTCATCTCGGCCGTGACCGCGTCCAATACGCTGGCCGTGGCACAGGAGGCGGCGCCATTCCTTCGACCTGGCACTATCTTCCTGGATCTCAATTCCGCTTCTCCCGGCACCAAGCGGCAGTGCGCGGCGCTGATTGACGCGGCGGGCGCACACTATGTTGAAGCGGGCGTCATGACGTCCGTTCCGCCTTACGGTGTCAAGGTGCCGATGCTGCTGGGCGGGGCGAAGGCGGCCGAACTCGCGACGTTGCTCAACAGCTGGGGCATGGACGCCAAGGCAGTGAGCGACCAGCTCGGTGTGGCCAGCGCCATCAAGATGTGTCGCAGCATCATGATCAAGGGCCTGGAGGCTCTGGTGATCGAGAGCTACACCACGGCGCGCGCTTATGGTGTGGAAGACCAGGTGCTGCCCACTCTGCAGGAAACCTTTCCCAGCATTGACTGGAGCGAGCAGGGGGCGTATTTCTTCAGCCGCGTGGTGCAGCATGGCCAGCGCCGGGCAGAGGAAATGCGCGAGTCGGCCAACACCGTGCGCGAGGCAGGGTTTGAGCCCTTCATGGCCGCTGCCATCGCCAGCAAGCACCAGTGGGTGGCCGACCAGGCCAAAGCCGGTGTGTTCGCCGGCGTAGGCAAGGGCGCGAAGTGGCAGGACTTCGCCGACGGGCTGCTGGCTGCGCGCAAGAAGTGACGGCGCTGGCCGCAGGCTTTGGTGAGATCCTTCTCGATCGCTCGCGCCAGGATCTCGATATTGAGGCTGGGTTTGCCCGGTTACACCGTGGTTGAGGCCAGTACCGCAGCCAGACTGGAAAAAATTGGATGAACAACGAGGCCAGCCCTTTTCAGACGGGCGTGGGCAGCTATGTTTTTATCGAAATCTCAGGCGTTGGTGGGTTGTTTGGTGGCGATGCTCTGGATCAGCGCCAGGGTGGTCCGTTGTGTCAGCGTGGCTGGCCGCAGCGAACTCGTAACCAGCGACAAGCGGGTGCGCAGCGGTGGATCGAAAATCATGCGAACGGTAAACGCCGAGGGTTTGATGGAACTGGCGACGGCGTTGCGCGACAGTACAGCGCAGCCTGCGCCGTCAGCCACCAGGTCGAGAATGGCGGACACGCCATCAATCTCCAGTGCAATCGTGGGCCGGCAACCGATGCCCGCCATTTCAGTTTCAACATGCATGCGGATGGCGTTGGGCCGGCTGGGAATCACCAGAGGTAGCTTGGCCACGTCCCTGAGCGCGATGGGCGGAGGCGGGGGGTCTTCGTGCAGGCCTGGCGGCCGAGCTTGCACCAGCAGCAAGTCCTCATCCAGCAGTGGCATCATCTCGATTCCGGTGGCTGGCTGTGCGTTATAGAGCACGGCGATGTCCAGCCGTCCGTTGAGCAGCCATTCCTGCATGACCGTGGACAGGCCTTCACTGATCGACAGCTGGGCATCGGGCAGCTGCTGGCGGAAGGCGCGCGTCAGCGGCACTGTCAATACCCGCGCCAGGGTGGGCGGCAGGCCGATCGCCACGCGCCCGGCCAGCGATCCGCGCACGCGGCCCAGCTCTTCGCGCGCGCGCTCCACCTGGTGCAGGATGCCGCGGCCATGCTCCAGCAGCAGCTTGCCCGCCTCGGTGGGCGTGGCGCCGCGGCCATTGCGTACCAGCAGGCTTTGGCGCAGTTCCACTTCCAGCAGCCGCACCTGCCGACTCAGGGCGGGCTGCGCTACATCGAGAGCGATGGACGCGCGTGTGAAGCTGCCGAGTTCGGCCACGCGCACAAAATATTCAAGCTGCTTTAGATCCATGGCAGGCAGTTTATAGACATATCAAAGCCAATGATATAAGTGTTTGTTCTAGCTGATAGTCGAGGTTCACCCTGTTGCCGGACTGGCGGAATCCAGACAATCCAGAACATCAATAGAACAATCAGGACGACAAGCCCATGACTTCCCAGACGGCCATTCCCTGCCTGTTTATGCGCGGAGGCACCTCCAAGGGACCGTTTTTCAATGAGGCCGACCTCCCGGCCGATATTCCCACCCGCGACAGGGTCTTGCTGGCGGCCATGGGCTCACCCGACAAGCGCCAGATTGACGGCCTGGGCGGTGCACATCCGCTGACCAGCAAGGTCGGCATCGTGCGCAAGAGCACCACTCCCGGGGTGGA